>JAYSWD010000077.1:0-1919 GCA_043718225.1 Candidatus Omnitrophota bacterium | reverse complement strand
TTTCACAATCCGGAAAAGTATTTTCCTCTCCGTATTTATGGGGCGGAACGGCAGGCGACGGAACAACAGGCTTTGACACACGTACGATTTCGAACGGTCCTCACATCCTGATCATGTTTTATACCGACAGTACGGGAGACCATGAAGGCCGTATCGACTTTATTGTGAACAATTAAAGCTGTGGGCAATTTTTTTCGCCGTTATTAAGAGCAAAAATAACCTTTTGTTGCTCTCGGAAAAAGGAATCCCGATCTGCTAAGACAGCGCTGTCCTAAGGCAGCGAACTCGCATCTCCGTATTCCTTTTTCCGAGATGTCATTTCCAGAGTGAGGTGTGGACTAAAAGCGGAGAAACAAGGTGGAGATATATAAATCGATCGAATGCGCTTTCACCCCAATCCCAACACACTACTTCAACCTCAGCAAACTAGTTTCCTGTCATACCTTCTCTTGGTTCTATGGTCTTCGACCTAAACCAAGAGAAAAAGTTTTATAAAAATGCTGTATTCCTCTGAATCTTTTTTATCTCCGCTTCGCTGAGATAAAAAAGGATCTAACTGGAAACTACTTGGAATAACGTTGATGTCCCGGGCAGGAAACATAGAAAATTGCATCTCTATCGCCTTTGCATCGAATCATTGTTTCTCTGCTTCTTGCCCCCACCCACACCGCGACAATGCCTTTGATCGGTTCATGCGAAATGCGAGTTCGCTGCCTTAGGACAGCGCTGTCTGAGCAGTTCGCATGAATCGATCAAAGACCAAACCCATATTATTCATTCACTCAAAATCGCTATTTAAAACTGGTATCCACTTCAAAGCTCGAAAAACTCGCACACGGCTTTAAACAATTCATTACAGCGAAGACTCAATCACTTTAAGCTCAGGAATCGGTATGACAAATTTTCCGCCCCACTCCGCGATGCAGACCATTTGGCTTATAATTTCTTCCTTTAAATTCCAGGGGAGAATTAAAACATAATTGGGTTTCATTTCCTGAATTTTAGCGGGAGCGTAAATCGGCACATGGCTTCCCGGTAAAAAAAGATTTTGTTTATGGGGGCTCGCGTCGACAGTAAATTTTACCAAATCATCCGTAACGCCGCAGTAGTTCAACAAAGTATTGCCTTTCGCCGGAGCGCCGTACCCCGCCACAGTTTTCCCCAACATTTTTACTCCCTGTAAAAAATTCAGCAGCTTCTCTTTGACATGCGCGACTTTTGCGGCAAATTCATCATATGTTTTTTTCTCATTCAGCCCGGCCTTGTTCTCTCTGTCTTTTAATTCCCGTACTCGGTCCGACACGGGCTGGGCGGAATTCGCGGCGTGCCTGCCGTAAATGCGCAAAGATCCGCCGTGAGTTGACAATTCTTCAACGTCAAAAAGCGTCATGCCGTGCCCGGCGAAAATTTTTTCTACAGCATGAAAACTAAAATAGGAGAAATGTTCGTGATAAACCGTATCGAACTGGCCGTCAAGCAGCAGGCGCAGTAAATGCGGAAATTCCATGGTAATAATACCGTTTGGCTTAAGCGCGATACGCATGCCTTCCACAAAATCATTCAGATCCGGAACATGCGCTAATACATTATTACCAAGCAACAAATCCGCTGTTTCCCCCCGGCTTACCAGTTCCTGCGCAGTATCAACCCCAAAAAATTGAACCCGTGTTTCGATTCCCTTTTCAACCGCCGCTTGAGCGCAATTACCCGCGGGCTCAATGCCTAGAACCGGAATATTTTTTTCTTTAAAATACTGCAATAAGTATCCGTCATTACTTGCGATTTCAATAACTAGGTTTGAATGATTCAAACCGAAACGCGTGGCCATTAAATCCGTATAACTTTTTGCGTGTTTCAACCAGCTCGCCGAAAAAGAAGAGAAGTAAGCGTATTCATTATTAAAAATCTGATCCGACGTG
>JAYSWD010000076.1:0-1919 GCA_043718225.1 Candidatus Omnitrophota bacterium | reverse complement strand
TTGTCAGCGGCTTCTGGTCTTCTTCCCACCACGTTTCGGAAAATGCGTGGTCAATATAAACAGAGCGTGCCCCAAAACGTTGAAGAAGTTCAAGAATGACCGCGTGCCTAAAAGGCGGCCAAGGCCATTTACCGATTTGATTCAGACTCTTGCCTGAAATGGGAATAAGAACGATGTCAGGAGTTTTCGCGGTTTGGGCGCGCGCAAACCACCTATCAAGAAGCGCCATTTCAACGGGTTCAAGCGTGCGAGCAAAAAGCAATGCTCCAAAAAAAAGCGCGCATCCTAAAACTAAAAGCTGCCGCTTAATTAAAAGGTTTTGACGCTGCTTAGTCCGGCTGAAAAGCTGGTCGGTTGTGTTAGGCTCGTCTAAATTAATCATCGCCCATAATTATCGGCCTTTTCTTACAAAAACCTTCGCGTGCCTAATAGCGACTATATCCAATGGATTCATTCAAAAATCGTAACTGTTTAGCGGATAGAAGTTCTGTATAGAGAAAATGCGGAATACGCCGATTAATAGGATGTGAAAGATCAAATTCTTCGATTCAACGAAAAATCCCGCGATGAACTGATTCAAGATATTTTGGATCGTGAGAAAAAGATTGAAGAGCAAGAGAAACGAATTCGTGAGTTAGAGCAAAAGCTCGGAAAAAATAATGCTCTCGAAGATCACAAGCAGTTTTTAAGAGCAGAGCGTCTGGCTAAGATGAAAGATCGTCCCCGGCAGCCCGGACAAAAGGCAGGGCATCGCGGAGCCACGCGGGAAAAACCCACCCAGATTGATCGAAGCGTTGAACAAACTTTAAAAAAATGTCCGGATTGCAATGAAAGATTAAGCGCTTCGCAGGAAATCGTTGAACATATTCAAGAAGATATTATTCCGGCGCGTGTGCAAGTCACTTGTTACAAAAAGCATCGTTATTACTGTAAGTGCTGCGAAAAGCTTGTTACCGCCCCCTATGCTGAAGATGAAATTCCAAACAGTTATTTAGGCCCCGTTGTATTAATTCAAGCCGTCATCTTGAAATATCATCATGCGTTACCATTCAATAAGATTGCGGAGGTTTTTGAAGGATTGTGCGGATTAAAGGTCTCGGAGGGAGGGTTGGCGCAGGCATTGCAGCGCGTGAGTGAATGGTTGAAGGTGGAGGAATCGGAGATATTGAAAGCGATACGAATCAGTCCCCATATTTATATGGATGAAACGGGTTGGAAAATCAGTGGGACGAAGCACTGGCTGTGGGCGGCGGTGAATGAAAAGCTAGCGCATTACCGAGTCGCTGCATCACGGGGAGCAAAAGTAGCGAAGGAAATGATCGGAAAAGATTACAAGGGCGTAATCGGGACAGACTTTTACGCGGCGTACAATCGATTACCGGGAAAGAAGCAGCGATGTTTGGTGCATCTCCTTCGGACGATGAAGGAGTATCGCTCGCGTGATCGCTCGGCGGAGTTTATTCGATATGAAAAGAGGTTGAAACGAATTGTACGGGATGCGATTCATTTGGGCGAAAGACGATCACAGATTGAGGAAAAGGTTTATCTGAGGCGCGTAAAACGAATCAAGAAAAGATTGTTTGTGTGGGCATGTGGCGATTATGAAAACAAGAATTTAATTCGGCTTGCGAAGAGATTTTTAAAGCACTGGGCGCAGCTACTGACATTCCTGGAACATCCGGATGTGAGTTATCACAATAACTTAGCGGAAAGAATGATTCGCCCGAATGTGATTATTCGCAATCGCAGTTTTCAAAATCGCTCACAGAAAGGAGCGGATGCTCACGGAACGCACATGAGCTTGATTCAAACTCTAAGACTTCAAGGGCGCGATATTTTCACCGAACTCAAGACCGCCTATCTTCACCACCAGCAAGGAAATGCCACCCCCATCCTCAATTTCGCTTCTATCCGCTAAA
>JAYSWD010000075.1:0-18494 GCA_043718225.1 Candidatus Omnitrophota bacterium | reverse complement strand
AACTCGGAATCCACCCTAAAAATTCCCATTCCGGGCTGTCTTCAAAACGGAAATTACGGGTCAAAACCTGCACTTCAAAACCCAGGCTGTCGAGGCGCGGCTCTTCAAGCGGCGGTAATTTCAAATCCCCGTGAATCACAACCGCTTTGCGCCTGCCTCGCGTGTCACCGCTCATGTAAATTTTCACGGGCCGGTCTGAAAGCAGTGCGGATGTTTTTAGATCGATATTCTCAACTACAAAATTGTGCACGCCCTTTGGCGCTTCAATTTGGCCGCGCCATTCCCCCGCGCTGAGATGAAGCTGGGAAAAGCCAAAATCTCCGAAAATAAGCTTCACCAAATCGAGGTTTAAGACCAGTGACCTGGCTTTCAACTCATGCTGAAGATCGCTTTTAAATTTAAAAACAGGTTCGGTGAAACGGGCGGCCGGAACAGGCAAAAGCCGCCACTCGAGAGACTTGTACTGAAAATCACTTTTCGTGATACGCGAAAAATAAGAAGCCAGCTTTTCGGCCGGGCTGGGATCGGTACTCCAGGAGCGGTAACGTAAAAAGACCGCGGCCAAAAACAAGACAAGAATGACGGCGAAGATTGAAACAGCGGTAATAAAATATTTTTTAAAATTCATGCGGTCAGTATATCACAGCCAATTGCGAATCAGGCTCGCTGGCCGTGCCAAATTAGTACGCCGAAGAACTGGTCGATCCTACGGGAGAGTACTGGTAGTCTTCAAAAAAAGACTGGCATCCGGAGAGAACTCCGAATGCCAGCAATAAAACTAAACAAAGAAACGCAGATTTTAATGGCCGGTTGCGGCGGTTGTGCCCGCGGCACAGAGCTAAAAAAATTAGCCGCAGAGGCAAAAACATATTAGCGTTTTGTAAACTGAAAACCGCGGCGTGCGCCTTTTTTACCGTATTTCTTTCTTTCTTTTTGGCGCGGATCGCGCGTCAAAAAGCCGCCTTTACGAAGCGCGGGTTGGAACTTTTCGTTGAGCTTTACAAGCGCGCGGGAAATTCCGAGACGGACAGCGCCTGCTTGGCCTGCGATACCGCCGCCGATAACCCGGGCGCGGATACGAACAACCTCTTTAGGGCTGACAGCTTGAATCGGCTGATCCACGACCATTTGAAGATTCGCGCGCTTTAAGTATTTCGCGGAATCTTGGCCGTTGATCGTAAAGCCTTTTTGTCCCGGAAAAATCCAAACGCGGGCGATGGCTGATTTGCGGCGTCCGGTTGCGTAAATAATTTCTGCCATTTTATTTATACCTCGATTGCGACAGGCTTTTGTGCCTGCTGATTATGCTCAGCGCCTTCAAAAACACGGATACGGCGGCGCATTTCTTCGCCGATGTTATTCTTGGGAAGCATGCGGGAAACGGCGCGGGTAATAATTTCCGTGGGCTTCTTCGCCTGCATATCTTCGTAAACGACTGACTTTAATCCGCCCGGATAGCCGGAATAACGCGTATAAGTTTTTTGCTCATATTTACGGCCGGTGACTTTAATCTTAGCTGCATTAATGACAACAACATAGTCGCCTACAACCTGGTCTTTGGCAAAGTAAGGCTTACCTTTTCCGATCAAAAGCTGCGCAACTTTAGTGGCTAAGCGGCCCAATGTTTTGCCGTCAGCGTTGACGAGCCATACCTTGTGCTCGATATCTTTATCTGCGATACGAAATGTCTTCATACATCCTCATACTAATATAATAACCACCCCGACGCGGTTGGGTAAAACCCAGAGCCAAATCATATAGGGGGCGGCAAAAGAGAGCGGAGTATAGCAAAGGACTTGGGGGGTGTCAAAATTATTTTTCCACCCAAATCAGGGATAAATCACCCGTTTCAAAGTCAAGCCGCAGGCGGGTAAAGTAGGCCCGGAAAGCTTACGGTCCTGCGATTTTAAAATTTTGGGTATATCCTCAGCCTTAATTTTCCCCTTGCCGACCGCGATTAAAGTACCCGTAAGATTTCGAACCATATGATAAAGAAAACCGTCCGCTTCTACGGTAAAGACAATCATTTTGCCGGTCTTTTTAATCAATAGTTTGTTGATGGTGCGGACAAAAGAAATCTTTTTTCCGGAACCTGAACGACCTCTCACCATCAAATCAACGGAAGTAAACGCGCGGAAATCATGTTTTCCGGTTAGATATTTCGCTGCAAGCTTCATCGCCGGTAAATCCAGCTCTCCAACCACATGGCAAACACGGTTCCGCAAAAGCGCGGGATGCGAAAAATGATTCCAAACCCGGTACTCATAAATTTTCGATACCGGGTGAAAGCGCGCGTGAAAATCCGACGCAGCTTCTTCTGATTTTATAACCGCGATTGACTTGGGCAGAAAATGATTCAGCCCGCGTTCAATGCGGGACAAAGGCAGCGAACTTGAAGTTTTAAAATGGATAATTTGCTCTTCGGCATGCACGCCCGCGTCGGTGCGACTGCTGGCGGAAGCTAATTTGGTTTTTTTTTGCAGTAAGCTTTGAAGCGCTTCTTCAATTGCCTGTTGAATCGTGGGTTGATTGGGTTGGCGTTGAAAGCCGAAAAAATCAGTGCCGTCATACTCCAACGTCAACTTGATATTTCGGAGTGTTTCCGCTTTTTTAGCCTTTGGCATTGTTGACGAGATATTCCGCGATTTGCACGGCGTTCAAAGCGGCGCCCTTCCATAGCTGATCTCCGGAAACCATCAAAGCCAAACCGTTCTCGCAAGATAAATCTTCACGGATGCGCCCCACGAGCACTTTCTTTTTGCCGCTGGCTTCGATCGGCATCGGAAAATGATTATCTTTGGGATTATTTTGAATTTCAATACCGGGAGATTTAATCAAAATTCCAAGCGCCTCATTCGGAGTCATTTTATTTTCAAACTCTAAATAGAGAACTTCGGTATGCGCTCTTAAAACCGGCACGCGAATACATGTCGTCGCAATCCTGATTGATTTATCGTGCAAAATCTTTTTAGACTCCTGAATCATTTTTAATTCTTCGCCGTTGTAACCACTTTCTTCAATCGCTGTGTTGTGCGAAAAAAGATTGAACGCGATTTGATGCGGAAACACACTTTTCGCAAGCGGCCTCTTGCCCAAATTATCGGTTTCATCCTGAACGGCCGCAAGCAAATCCGTTTTACTCTTGGGATTCTTTTCAACGCGCTCAACAAATTCTTTGGCCTGAGAATAAAGTTCGACCATGGCGGTCGCGCCCGCGCCGCTGACGGCCTGATAAGTCGCGCAATGAATGCGGCGAATTTTATTTACCTTATGAAGCGGCGCGACAGCCATCAACATCATGATCGCCGAACAATTCGGATTGGCGATGATTTTACTGTCATCCTTGATGTCGGCCGCATTGATTTCAGGAATAACCAGCGGAACCTTCGGATCCATGCGAAACGCGCTGGTGTTATCGATAATAATCGCGCCTTCGGCGATCGCGGCATCCACGAACTGTTTACTGACCGAAGCGCCCGGACTCGACAAAACAATATCGATCCCCTTGAACTCTTCACGGGTCGATTTAAGTTCGCTGATTTTATAAGTCTTGCCGCGGAATGAAATAGGCAGACCTTTCGTGCGGGCTGATCCAAAAGGCTTGAATTCCCCGACCGGTATTTTGGAGTCCTCAAGCAGCTTAATCATTTCATAGCCGACAGCGCCCTTTGCGCCTACAACCGCAATATTATATTTATCTTTTTTCTTCATAAATCCTTCTAAAATCGAAAAGTTCCCGCGAAAGCGGGAATCTAGATCACGTACAAACTCACTTCATTCGTTTTACGGGATGACATGCTTTGCATGTCATTTTTTAATCCGTTCCGCAATCAAGTCACCCATTTTTGAACAGCTCACCAGCTTCGATCCTTCCGTAAAAATGTCACCTGTGCGATAGCCTTCTTTTAAAACCAATTCAACGGCTTTGACTAATTTATCCGACAAATCGAACAAATTAAAACTCGACTCAAGCATCATTGCCAAAGTCAAAATCGACGCCAAGGGATTAGCCTTGTCCTGGCCCGCGATATCAGGCGCGGAACCATGTACGGGCTCATAAAGGCCGATGGTGTCGCCCAGCGAAGCTGAGGGCAGCATCCCGATTGAACCGGTCAACATCGCCGCTTCATCGCTCAAAATATCGCCAAACAAATTACCCGTGACGATCACATCGAATTGTTTGGGATCGCGAATCAATTGCATCGCGCAATCATCCACATAGCGGTGATTCAATTGAACATCAGGATATTGCTTGTGCACGCGTTCAACGACTTTTCGCCAAAGCTGCGAAACCTCCAAAACATTGGCCTTATCAACCGAAGTGACGATTTTCTTTCGTTTACGCGCGATTTCAAAAGCTTTCTTCGCGATGCGCTCAACTTCGGATTCGGAATAAATCATGGTGTTAAAGCCCTGCTCTTCACCCGCGGCGTTTTTCTTAAAGCCACGCGGTTCGCCGAAATAAATTCCGCTGACCAGTTCGCGCAGGATTACGAAATCGAGGCCTTGCACGATTTCAGGCTTCAAAGAGGACCGCTGAACAAGCGCGTCAAACATTTTGACCGGACGCACATTCGCGTAAGCATTCAAACCTTTACGTAATTTCAAAAGACCTTTTTCGGGGCGTTTGGCGGATTCAAGTCCGTCCCATTTCGGCCCGCCGACGGCGCCGAGAAAAACCGCGTCCGCTTTTTTGATTTTCGCGAGGGTTTCATCCGTAAGCGGTTCGCCATGCGCGTCAATCGAGCAGCCGCCGATCAAATGCTTTTCGGTTTCAAAGACAATATGAAATTCGGACTGTAGTTTTTTTAAAATTTTTACGACCTGTTCCGTAACTTCGAGACCTATACCGTCACCCGGTAGTAATGCGATTTTATACATAACAAACCTTTCTATTTCTTAAAGTTTGATCAAAAATATCCAGATACAAGGCACAAGCAAGCGCCCGCGGAGGCGTATGCGAAAATACGCCGCACAAGGAAGCGACGCTTGTAACGCAGTAGATGGAATTTTTCATCAGACTTTCAACCCTTGTTGGGGTGAGGAAGCCGAAGCATAATCACGCTCAGGCATCCGCCCTGCTAAAAATGCTTTACGGCCGGCGCTAACCGCTTCTTTCATCGCTTGCGCCATCAAAACCGGATCCTGAGCTTCGGCAATCGCCGTATTCAAAAGAACACCGTCCGCGCCGAGCTCCATGGCAATCGCGGCATCGGAGGCTGTGCCCACGCCCGCGTCGATAATCACGGGACAATCCACCGCTTCCATTAAAAGTTTCAAGGCGAGTTTATTTTGAATTCCGCGTCCCGAACCGATCGGCGCCGCAAGCGGCATCACGCAAGCCGCGCCCGCGTCAACAAGCTTTTTCGCCACTACTAAATCATCGCTTGTATAAGGCATGACCGTAAAACCGTCTTTAACAAGTTCGCGCGTCGCTTCGATCAAACCAACAACATCCGGCATCAAAGTTTTCGGGTCTCCGATGACTTCAAGTTTCACGAGCTCACCCATTCCCGCTTCGCGCGCAAGGCAGGCAATTCGCACCGCGTCTTTTACGGTATATGCCCCGGCCGTATTCGGAAGAATTTTAATTTTCTTCTGGTCGATAAAATCAAGAATATTTTTTTCTTTTCTGTTTGATAAATCAAAACGCGCGGTCGCGAGCGTCACCATATCCACACCTGCGGCAAGATGCGCATCGCGCATCACTTCGAACGAGGGATATTTTCCCGTGCCGATCAAAAGGCGCGAACGGATCTCAAATTTTCCGATTTTGAGGATATCTAACATATATTTTATCGTCATTGCGAGGAGCCCGCGACGAAGCAATCTGAGATTGCTTCACTTCGTTCGCAATGACAGCTCCTTACTTTTCGAGTTTTATCTTGATAGGCTTGACGTTCTTATAAAGCTCAACGTATTTTTTTGCGGAAGCTTCCCACGAAAAATCGCAGGCAAACGCGTTTTGCTGAAGCTGCTGCCATTCCTTTTTCTTTTTGAAAACTTTGACCGCGCGGCGCACCGCGTCGACAAACGACTCCGCTTTATAATCCTGAAACACAAAGCCGTTGCCTGTGTTTGAAACCGGGTTAAATTCCGTGACCGTATCCGCCAAACCGCCGATTTCGCGCACTACCGGAATCGTTCCGTATCTTAAAGCGATCATTTGGCCCAAACCACAGGGTTCATAAAGAGACGGCAATAAAAAGAAATCGCTGCCCGCGTACATTTGCTTCGCCATCGCGGGGTCAAACACAATATGCACCCGCAGCCAGTCGCGATTCTTTTTCGCGAGGTCGCGCAAAGCCTGGTGATAACGCTCTTCCCCCGTTCCCAAAATAACGAGCTGAATTTCCATTCCCGCCAGCGCCTCGAAAGCCGAAATTAAAATATCCAAGCCTTTTTGGGAAACAAGGCGGGACACAAAAGCAAATACCGGAACTTTTTCATCCGGCGCAAACTCATTATCACGCTGAAGCGCGACCTTGCACGCCACTTTACCCGAAAGACTGGAAGCCGAAAAATTAGCCGTTAACCCCGTTTCATTCGCCGGATCCCATTCCGCGGGATTAATACCGTTCACAATTCCGTGCAGATCTAAAGCGCGTTCGCGCAAAACAGCATCCATGCCGCAGCCAAATTCTTTGGTTTGAATTTCGCGCGCGTAACGTTCGCTGACCGTAGTGATCGCGTCCGAGAAAACAAGCCCGCCTTTAATAAAACTAACCTTGCCGTAGAATTCCAACAAATCAAAACGGAAATTTTCCCAGCCAAGCCCTGTCACGGGCAGCGAGTCAGGCGGAAAGTTACCCTGATAGGCAAGGTTATGCACGGTAAACACAGTCCGGATTTTTTTGAAACGCCCGCCGCGGAAATCGCGATTTTTTAAATAAACGGGAATCAACCCTGTTTGCCAGTCATGACAATGAATAATTTCGGGGTCAAGCGCGAGCTTATCGATCGCGGTAAGAACCGCGCGCTGAAAAAAAGTGAAGCGGCGGTCATTGTCGGCATAATCACCGCTGTAAGTTCCGTAGATAAATTCGCGGGTAAAAAATTCGGGGTGGTCGATCAGGTAAACATTGACGCCTGATTCAAGCCGTCCGGAATAAACTGAACCCTTCTCTTTTTGGTGGCCGATTGTGACATCAAGAGAATCGAGAACTTTCTTAAAACCCGTCGTTACCTTGTCAGAAAAACGGTAGCGCGGCAGGAAAACAGAAATCTCATGGCCCAATCCCGCCAGAGCATCTGCCAAAGAAGATGTGACATCCGCCAAACCGCCGGTTTTAGCAAATTTCCCAAATTCGGAGGCTACATGCACAATTTTCATCCCGCACTTATTCCTATCATTTCAAGATTACGCAAATTTTTCACAATTATTTTACCATGTTCTTTATTGGGAGAATGTTGCTTAAGCGCGAGATTCATTCAAAGTGATTTAGTTGTGAATCTGAAGAACCGTATTCCATGTTCCGAATGAATTCGGAACGGACTCGAGCTGGTCTTGGGCGTTGGTCCAGCTTCCGTCGACGAGATACCGGTATTCATAACGCCCCTCACCCAAGGGAAGAGAAATTTTCCAATGGCCCGTTTTGTCTTTTTTGAGAAAAAGCTCCTTTTGACGCCACTGGTTGAATGTCCCGGCCAGGCAAACCTCTTTGGCCTCAGGCGCAAAATATTTAAAAGCAATCTTGATAATCTTGGGTTTGGCAGCCTTAGCAGGCGGTTTGGTACGAACCTGTGAAAGCGCTTTTTTTGACTTAATTCGAGCCGTCATGGATCCTCCGGTTTTCCTTCAAAATGGAAGCGAAGTATAGCCCATAAAAAAGCACTTGCCAAGCGTGAACGAATTCCTATAATGACCCTTCCTTCGCAAGCAGCGAAGCCCCAAAACATCATCGTCGGTTGCGCGTATCAGCGCAAATGCAAATAACGATATTAGATTGATAAGGAGTTTGCCGGTTGCGCATGAGCGCAGAGGCAAAAATAATACATTGAAAACATGTGCCGTTTGCGGAAAAAAACCTATTGTCGGGAACTCGATCGCGCGCCGCGGTCTTTCAAAGAAATCCGGCGGTATCGGTAAGAAAACTACTGGCATCACCCGCCGCCGTTTCCTGCCTAATTTGCAGAAAGTACGCGCTATTCTTTCTTCCGGTTCCGTTAAAACTCTCAAAGTTTGCACGAGCTGTATCCAGGCGGGAAAAGTACGCAAAGCTCCTCCACGTCGTCTTTATCTGAACGAAGCCGCCGCATCCTAAGTTTTTTGCCTCTGCGCTAAGCGCAACCGGCAAATAAAAAGCCCTTGTTTTTAACAAGGGCTTTTTTCTTTCCATTATTAATTAAGCTCTGAGCAATGCTCAACCGCACGAGTGAGCGAAGCTGCAGATAATGCTGCTATCCCGGTTGGGTGAAACCCAGAGAAAAACTAAACAGCCAGATCAACTTGCTTCGCGTAAAAACCAATGCTGTCGATTCCGTTCCAGGACTTCTTCCGCACTTCATACACCGCTTCAAAAGCCGCATCCTTCGAAATCCCGATGAGTTTCAAATAATCATCTTCTTTGAAATGCATCATTCCCTTTTCATTGCCGTCACTCACTACGGCTTCATAAATTCCGATCGGCGATTTTCTGGGGTTTGAAATAATTTTAAGCCCGCGTGTTAAAAACCTTGGCGGAAAATTTCCCGCTCCATGCGGTTCAAGCCATTCCAACTCGGAAAGCAATTGAGCATCCAACTCGCTTAAACCGACTTCTAAATCCGCATCAATGCGGGTGGAAAGATGCTTAGCGTCAAAATTTTCAATCGCAAATTCATTGATCTTGGCGCGGAACGCATCGACCTGCGCGGGATCAATCGAAAGGCCCGCCGCCTGCGCATGCCCGCCTGATTCTTTTAAAGTTTCCTTGGAATATTGCAGCGCGTGAAACAAATTAAAACCAGGTATGGACCGCCCTGAGCCTTTGCCGACACCGTTTTGAAAACCGATCACGATTGAAGGCCTGTGAAATTTTTCAACAAGCCGCGCCGCGACAATGCCGATGACACCGACATGCCATTTTTCCGATGCCGCGACTAAAACTTTATCGCGGTTAAAATTAGCCGTGCGTTCAACCCATTCAATCGCTTCTTTCGTGCAACGCCGCTCAATCAGTTTGCGTTCTTCGTTTTCACCATCCAGGATTTTTGCGAGGCTGGATGCCTCTTTAAGCGATTCCGTTAATAGCAATCTCAATGCCGTGTCAGGCGAACTCATGCGGCCGGCGGCATTGATCCGCGGTGAAATCTGGAAAGCCACCTGCGTCACAGAAACTTTAGGCGGACGAATCTTAGAAACAAATAGCAAAGCGGAAATTCCCGCTTTTTTTTGAGCCGCAATCACTTCCAGACCTTTTTTGACAATGATACGGTTTTCCGAGTGAAGCGGCACGACATCTCCGATCGCGGAAATCGCGGCAAGATCCAAAAACTCAAACGCCTCATCGCCCAAAAACGCCTGCGCCAATTTAAAAGCAAGCCCCGCTGCGGACAATTCTTTGAAAGGATAAGGGCAATCTTCCTGCAGAGGATTCAAAATAATATTGGCATTGGGAATGCCTGAGGCGGGAATGCGGTGATGGTCAATCACGATCACATCGAGACCTAAATCACGGGCTAGTTTCACCTGCTCGGTTGCCGCCACTCCGCAATCCACAGTAATTAAAATTTTTACGCCGGATACGGCGCCTTCACGTATGGCGCGCGAGCTGACTCCGTATCCGTCGCGCTCCCGCTCGGGAAGAAAAGTTGTATAGCGCGCGCCTAATTTTTCGAGTAAGCGGGCCACAATCGCGGTGCCCGTAACGCCGTCCACGTCATAATCCCCATGCACAAGAATAAGCTCTTGGTTTAAAACCGCACCGCGAATCCGCTCCACAGCGGCAGACATGCCCTTCATGTGTAAGGGGTCAAAAAGAGATGAAAGCTGCGGGGATAGATATTCGCGGATTAAGGCCGGATCGGTAAGGCCTTTCTTTTCGAGAATCTTCAGAAGCAGTACGGAAGGAGTCAGTATGGAAGTTGAATTCATGCTGCATAGTTTAACTGAAATAGAGCGGTTATGCCATGTACAGGGTTAAATGCGGTTGCACCCAAGGTGCAGAGCTTGAACAAAAAAGCGAGGAGACTCTTTTCGCGGTTGCGCCAAAGGCGCAGAGCCCAAACGAAACAGCGTCTCCTCGCTTTCTGCGGTTGCGCCCGAGGCGCAGAGCAAAAACTTACTATGCTTTTTTTGCGAGCTTAATCGGAGCCGGTTGTCTGCGGATATCCACCACCAGCGCGGTAGCGACAAAAATCGTCGAGTAAACTCCCACCGCAAAACCAATCAAGAGAATTAATGCGAAATCCTTAATTTCGGCGCCGCCAAAAATGTAAATGGCCAACGTTGAAAGCATCATCAAACCGCTGGTCAGCAATGTGCGCCCCAGTGTTTGGTTAATGCTGACATTCAACACTTCCATAAAGGATTCCTTGCGCATGTTTTTTAAATTTTCACGCACGCGGTCAAAAGTCACGATCGTGTCGTTCACCGAAAAACCCACAATCGTCAGCAAAGCCGCGACTGTCGGCAAATTGATTTCATGGCCGGTCAAAACAAAAACACCGAAGGCGAAAATCGCGTCATGCACAAGCGCGACTACAGCTCCAAATGAATAATGGAATTGAAAGCGCACTGCCACATAAATCAAGATACCGATGCAGGCCCAGAAAATAGCGAGAAATGATTTCTTTGCTAAATCACGACTAACACTGGGACCGACCAAATCGACGCGCAGAATTTTGTAAGCCGGATTGACCTGAGCGGCCGCTTTTTCTATCGGCTTTGAATCAGTACCGCCGATTTTAATGCCGAAATGATTTTCCGAAGCCGGCCCGATTTGCTGAATGGAAAAATTGCCCGAATTTTCTTTTTCAAGATTTTTACGGAAGTTGCCGATTTCGGCATTTTCACTGAACTTTACCTGCACGTAGGTTCCGCCGGTAAATTCCACGCCGTATGTTTCATGGCTGCGCATAAAATAGGAAGTAATTCCTATTCCGATCACAATCACCGAAAAACCGTATGCCCAAAAACGGCTTTTCAAGAACTGGAATTTGGGAACATGATTAAATAAATTCATCATGCTGATTTTGAGATTCGGATTGCGTGTTGTCAGATAATCGAAAATCAGGCGCGTTACAACAAGTGCCGAAATCATACTGGCCACGTTACCGATAATAAGCATGACGGCAAACCCCTGCACCGGGCCCGTTCCAAAAATCAAAAGAAACACCGACGTAATCACGGTGGTCAGATTGGAATCAACGATGGCGGAAAAAGCACGGTGATAACCGGCAGAAACAGCCGCGCGGGTATTTTTTCCCAGCGCTATTTCTTCGCGCACGCGTTCAAAAATAAGAACGTTGGCATCAACGGCCATACCGATTGACAAAATAAAACCGGCGATACCGGGCAATGTCAAAGTGGCGCCCATCATGCCCATCGCACCCAAAACCAGCACGGCATAAACCAGCAAACCAATACCGGCAATCAAACCGCAAAGGCGGTAATAAACGAGCAGAAAAATTAAAATAAAACCAAGTGCGCATAATGATGCACGCAGGGCTTTTTTAATGGAATCCTGTCCGAGGCTGGGCCCGATTGTGCGTTCTTCGACAATTGTAACCGGCGCCGGTAAAGCGCCCGCGCGCAGAACCAACGCTAAATCTTTGGCTTCTTCGTTTGAAAAACCGCCGGAAATTTGCGCGTTGCCGCCCGAGATACGGTCGCGAATCACGGGCGCGGAATGTACCACGCCATCCAGCACAATCGCGAGCCGCTTGCCGATATTTTGAAATGTAACACGGTCAAAAATTTTCGCGCCTTCTTTGTCAAAGCTGAGTTCCACCATCGGCTTGCCGTATTGGTCAAAACCCACCGCCGCCGTCGTTAGACGTTCACCGGTTAAAATAGCATCCTTCGCGAGCAGCAGCTGCTCTTCGGTGGTTGAATCTTTTACTTTTTTGTATTCAAAACCGGCGGGAACGGCGGCAGCGATTCCGTCTTTGTCGGCAGCCGGCATGTCATCGGAAACAATCTTGAATTCCAAATGGGCGGTTCTTCCCGCAATCTGAATCGCGCGATCGCGGTCCGTAATACCGGGCAGCTTCACGATTACCTGGTCTTTACCCTGCGTGGAAATTTCAGGTTCAATTACGCCAAATTCGTCAATGCGGTTACGGATCACACTCGCGACGCGTTCTGTCACATCTTCGCGCTGATTCTCAGGGACTTTGGACATATCGACTTGCAAAACAAGCTGCATGCCGCCGCGCAAATCAAGACCGAGTTTGATTTTTTTATCAAGCGGATAGCACTTCCAAACAGCAAGCGCCGTCAGCGCGAGAACAAATAAAACTTTCCATTTATAATTCTTATCCATAATTACTCCTGGCCGCGGATTCCGGTAATCGCGCTTTTTAAAACTTCCATTTTAGTCGTATCGGAGTCTCCGGTTTTAATCACGACATAATCCTGTTGAATGCTTGTGACTATGCCCAAAATTCCGCCCGCTGTGACAACCTTATCGCCTTTTTTTACGCCGTCCACCAGCTTCGCGAGGTCTTTCTGGCGCTTTTGCTGCGGCCGGATAATAAAAAAATAAAAAATTCCAAAAATCAAAACCATCGGCGCCAACTGAATTAAAGGGTTCGCTTGAGTGGTCGCTTGCATTGGCATAAAAATCGAATTCAACATAAAAACTCCTTATAAATTAGACATGAGACCAGAGACTATAGACTATAGACCTAAACAATTTCAAGTCCTAGTCTAACCAATCTCAACTCCCGGTGTTAGGAGCGCTCTCCTAACACCGGGAGTTTAAACTGGTTAACGCTTTTCTGAATCAAAATTATTTAAAAAATTCTTCTTAAACTCTGTGAATTTCCCCACAACAATACTTCTGCGAATATCCGTAACAAATCGGATGAAAAAATGCGTGTTATGCATCGAAACCAGAATGGGTCCCAGCATTTCTTCCGTGTTTAATAAATGCCGGATATATCCCCGCGAAAAAGTCTTACAAGCGTAACAACCGCAACCTTCCTGAATCGGCCGTTCATCCGAGGAGTAAGCCCCGTTACGGACAACAACCATACCTTCCGGCGTAAAAGCCGAACCATTCCGGCCGTGGCGCGTAGGCGTAACGCAATCAAACATATCGGCTCCATTTTCAATCGCTTGAATAAAATCCATCGGCGTCCCGATTCCCATCATATAGCGGGGATACTCGCGCGGCATGAGCCGGATAATTTCACGGTAGATACGGAAAGTGTCTTCCTGATTTTCGCCGACGCAAAGGCCGCCCAAAGCATAACCGTCAAAACCGATTTCAACGGTTTTTTCGAGCGAGTATTTGCGCAAATCTTCCAAAACCCCGCCCTGCACAATTCCAAAAAGCGATTGTTGCCGGCCGGCAGGCTGGTTGATGTCCAGGAGCTTATGACAATCCTTCGCGCGTTCTGACCAGCGTAAAGTCCTTTGCACTGCATCCTCAATTAATTTTCTGTCGCTCGTTGAGGACGGGCATTCATCGAACACCATCGCAATATCACTGCCGATATCGCCTTGAATTTCCATGACTTTTTCGGGAGTTAAAAATATTTCCGCGCCGTCGACATGTGAATTAAAACGCACGCCTTCGTCCGTGAGTTTGCGCAATTTATTCAGCGAAAAAACCTGGTATCCGCCGCTGTCTGTCAAAATCGGCCCGTTCCAACCCATAAATTTATGCAAGCCGCCGAATTTTTTGAGAATTTCCATTCCGGGGCGCACATACAAATGATAAGTATTTCCAAGCAAAATACTTGTCCCCATTTCGGTTAAATCGCGCGGCAAAATTCCTTTGACCGTCCCTTGCGTGCCGACCGGCATGAATACGGGCGTTTCCACAACACCATGAGCCGTCGTGAATTGACCCGCACGAGCTTGACCTTCTTCAGCAACAATTTTAAAATTTAAGTTTCGCATTTGATTTAAAATTTGTGAAACGTATCTTGCATCTCGTGAAGCGAACGAAATGCGAAATACGAATTACGCTTCACGAGATAAACATACCGTCGCCATAACTCGCAAAACGGTAATTATTTTCAAGCGCGGTTTTATAAGCGGCCGTCATTTTGTCATAACCTAAAAAGGCGCTGACTAAAACAAGCAGTGAGGTTTTGGGGAAATGAAAATTGGTAATGAGCGCATCCACAATCTTAAAAGGATATGGCGGATAAATAAATAAATCGGTTTCAACGCGCCCGGCATGAATTTTTCCGTCTTCCCAGGCCGATGATTCCAAAGCGCGCACGCTTGTTGTGCCGCAAGCAATAACACGGCGGCCTTCTTCTTTTGCTTTGTTAATGGCCTGAGCAGCGGTTTCAGAAATTTCATAAGCTTCTTTCGCCATGCGGTGTTCAGCGACCCGCTCAGCCATCATCAGCTGAAAAGTTCCGTAGCCCACATCCAAAGTCACTTCTACAATTTTAACACCATTTTTTTTAATTTCTTCCAAAAGCGCCGCGTCAAAATGAAGCCCTGCGGTCGGCGCCGCAACCGAACCCTCTTTCTCGGCATAAACAGTTTGATATTGCTCGCGATCGGAAATCTCATCATCACGGTGAATATAGGGCGGCAAAGGCATATGCCCCGCTTTTTTAAGAAACCCTTCGAAGTCACCGGTCTCAAAACGCAATAAACGCCGGCCGTCATTTTGCGGAGCGTCATTCAACACTTTAACTTGAATCCAAAAATCATTTTGTCCCGCTTCAAAGACTTCGCCTTTTCTTATTTTTCCGGAAGGTTTAAGTAAAACTTCCCACGCAGAAAAATCGGGGCCGGACTCCACTTTCTTTAAAAGCAAAATTTCAACTTTGGAACCTGTCATGCGATGGCCAAAAATACGCGCGGGAATAACACGGGTGTTATTGAGAACAAGCACATCGCCAGATTTCAAAAGCTGCGGCAAATCGCGGAAAGTTTTATGCTCGAAAGAATCCGACTTACGGTCCGTGACCAGCATTTTTGCGGCGGCGCGGTCTACGAGCGGATAAAGCGCGATTTTTTCTTTGGGAAGAGGATAATCGAACTGTTCAAGCTTGAGCGTGTCACGCGGCGAAAAAAACTTTTTCATGCGATTTTTTCGCCTTTCAAAATTTGCGGAATCGGCTGCGTATCAATTCGGATACCGCCGTCATTCTCGATTTTTAAAGTATATATGGTTCCCGGGAGAAATAAAGAACCCGGCGCTTCAATCTGAGCATTTTTTATTCCAACCTGATCACGGGCTTGCGGATTCAAGGCAAAATTCCAAAATTTCTCCCAAAGCCTGCGTTCAAAGCCCACAACCTCAATTCCGGTTTGATATCCTTCAGGCACGCTATGCATAGGAGTAATATCAAAAACCTGCAGGTCATTCGGATCGAGCACAAAGGCCTTCATAAAAAGATACGCGCTTTTGCCTTTTAGCTTATCGCCTTTTTTGACCAACTTGTCATCGAAGCGGATCACAAGCGACTGAAACTGAATGATGTTACCGCGAAAAGTAAAATATTTTGGCGCAAGCGGTTTACCCTTGGCGTTATATTCGAGAAATTTAATCGTCGTTAAAATTTTTCCGCTGACTTCGTCCAGTTCGCTTTTGGTAACGATCACTTCGGCAATGCGCGTATCTGCGGAAAGACGCTCAATCACCTGTTTCAAAATCCGGTCGTGGTGTAAAAGAACCTTGATCCACGCAATTGCGGCAATCACCACGGCAATGATTAAGATATTTTTTAAATTTTTCAACAGAGACGATTTCATACAACTTCTTTTTTTCTCTGGGTTTCACCAACCGCATTTGTGTCGCCTGGTGATTGCGCTTTGCACACCTGCCTGCCGGCAGGTAGCCAAAACAAAACTGTGCCCGAGTGGAATTGGCGCCTTCCGTTCATGCCGGCTAGTCGCCGCATTCACTTCAGGTCGGCCACTCGCCTCGCCGTGACTTCTTTCACATAAAACATGACATCAAGTCATGTTTTTGTTCAATCAGCCCTACGAATTGCGAGGCTCACTTCAGTTCCACCCTTAACTAATGTTTAGCCGAAACAATTAAATTGTTTCCGGCTAAACATGTGCCCGAGTGGAATTGAACCACTAACCTCTGCCTTCGGAGGGCAGCGCTCTATCCAGTTGAGCTACGGGCACACAAAAAGTTGTTTAGCTTACACTTTCTGCGACAAATCAAAAAGGTTTAGCTACAAGGCGCAAACAAGCGCCCGCGGAGACGTACTAAGCGTACGTCGCACAAGGAAGCGATGTTTGCAACGAAGTAGATGAGCCTTTTTCATTTGTTGCTTTTACTCGTAAATTTTTTCGATGGCAATACCGGGATAAAAAAAATCCAAAATCTGCAGCGGAGAATATCCGAGCTCGCCCATATATTTCGCGCCATACTGGTCCAGCCCCACGCCATGTCCCCAGCCGCGCCCCCAGAAAGTCACTCCCTTCTTTTCGGGCTGATTCAAATAACGCGTAATTAAAGTGCTTTTAATTTTTTCTGCGCCGACCCAGCCGCGCAATTCGCTGAAAGCCACTTTATATTTACCGTTTCTCCCGGCCATTTCAATTTCACGCGCGCGTCCCGAGCGGTCGTTGTTTTTTAATTTGATTTCTTTGATTGCGCGAACCGGCAATCCGCCGTCATCACGAACCGCTTTTTCAATGTCGGCATACTTAATAAAACTGGACCAAACTTCATGCTTTGAGGACTTGCAAAACTCACACACCACCCCCTGCAGTGCGGGATGAGATTTCACCGACCAAACAGCATCGGCGCTGGTTGTGGCTCCGCCTGAAGCGGAATGAAAATAAGCCGGAAAAATTTTTCCGTCATAAAGCATCACTTGCCCGCGCGTTTGATCGACAATCGAATCGGTGCGGTCATGCCGGGCATTTTCGCCGGCGTAAACCTGGCTCAATACGCCGCTGCCGACATCAAAATCCTGGTTGCGCTTTTCGATCATTTTGAATAAAGCGAATGTGCGCGAAACAATCGCCGAAGCGTACAGCGTCGCATCCGACCATTTCGGATTGGCTTCAAAGGGAATCACGCCTTTTAAATAATGTTCTAGATCAATATGGTTAATGATCAGCAATTCATTGCCCTGCTTCCGTTTAATTTCAAGGCCGTTTTTATAACTGCGCCGGTCATAGCGCACGCCCGCTCCGCTTAAACTGCGAATAAAAATAGACCGTACCTTGAAAATTTTATTTCCAAACTGAATTCCCGAATTAAACGCTTTAATGGTAACCGGAGGAAGAGCGGGTCCCGAAGCCAAAAGCACGCTGCCTTCGGATTCAACACGGAAGTGCCCCGCGGAAGCGATTGAAAACGGTTTTTGAGTAACTCCCACCTGGACTCGAATCAAATGATTCGCCCGCATATCGGGAGGAATCGCGTAGGATGTTTCCAACAAGGTCCGGCTAGAACCCCAAGCACAAAATAAATTGAGCGCGAGTACGGCCCAGACCGCTTTTTTTAGAGAAGTTGAAAATGACATGCGCGCATTCTACAGGCGATTTCCCGGAAAGTCTTTAGTCGGCAGTCTTAGGTCGTTAGTCTTCGGTCTTTTTAGGAGGCCATACTGATGTAAAGCGGCTGATGATGAGACGTGATGACTTGTTTAGTATCGGCGATCGAACAGCGCTGAATGGGATAAGCGCAAACCGCAATCAAAGGAGCTTTGTCCATTTTAGCATGCAACCGGTCTTCATATTCGTGAACGGCCAACCAGTCTTCATCCGGAATCGCGCCCACATCTCCGATGCCGCGCACGCATGCAAAATCCCGCCGGGTACACTCATCTAAAAAAATACGCGCATTTTCAAGCGCCTGATTTATATCAAAACAGCCGCGGTTCAGATACCAACTCTGCGCTGACTTAATTTGAATCTGATGCGAGAGTATATAACCCGTTGCATCCGGGTAAACACTTAAAAAGCTCTGCTCCGCCCTTTCAATTCCCAGCTCGTCATTCACCAGCCATAAACAAGCGTTTCCTTTTTTAAGGCCCGCATACAAAAACGAAAGTGAGATTTGAAGATAATCATCCATCGTTTTATAAAACTGATAGTAGTGGCCGCCAACTTTAATGTGATGAATGGTATCAAAATCCAAAGGCACCTCACAGTTGACATTTTCGAAATAGAGAAACGTCGGGCAAAGAAGAGATATGAAAAATGTACCCGTTCAGCCAATAGAATACAAGGGCGGAAACAAAAAAAGAAGGCTTTATCAAGCCTCCTTTTTTCTTGCCTTGTAATTAAAAGCTTTGGCTAAGCTTTGTATTTAGCTGAGGTGTTTTTTGAGGAGATTCCAGGTTGTTTTTCCGATAATTCCATCCGGAGTCAAGCCATTCGCGCGCTGAAAGCTGCGAACGGC
>JAYSWD010000074.1:0-18610 GCA_043718225.1 Candidatus Omnitrophota bacterium | reverse complement strand
CGGCGACCACAATCGGAAAATATTTTCCCATGCTTACAACCGCCGCGGGAACGGTTCCGCCCGCGAAAGTATTGGTGATCGGCGTAGGTGTGGCCGGTTTGCAGGCGATCGCGACGGCACGCCGTCTTGGCGCTGTGGTCAGCGCTTTTGATATTCGTCCAGAAGTCAAAGAACAAGTGCAAAGTTTAGGCGCGAAATTTGTGGAAGCGAAAATTGAAGTCGCGAGCGCGGAAGGCGGCTACGCGAAAGAAGTCAGCGAAGACACCAAGAAAAAACTTCAGGAAGCTTTGGCCGAAACAGTCGCTGTTTCCGATATTGTGATCACAACCGCGCAGGTTCCGGGTAAAAAAGCGCCCGTACTTGTGACGCGCGATATGGTCGCGCGCATGCGCGCGGGTTCGGTAATTGTCGATATGGCGTCAGAGCAGGGCGGCAATGTCGAAGGTTCCAAAGCCGGCGAAACGGTAGATGCGGGCGGTGTGCGCATTGTCGGGCCGGTGAATCTGCCGTCGTCGATGCCGATTCACGCGAGCCAGCTTTATTCGCGCAATATTTTGTCTTTGCTCGGGCTGTTGGTAAAAGAAGGCAAGCTTAATCTTGATTTCAATGACGACATTTTGAAAGGCGCTTGTGTCGCTCACGGCGGGCAAGTTGTAAATGAAAGAGTGAAGGGATTACTTAAATGAGACCGCAAGTTATGAGAAACGAAGGACAAAAAGTATGAACGAATTTTTCATCAGCGGTTTGATGGTATTCATGCTCGCCGCCTTTGTCGGATTGGATGTCATTAAAAAAGTTTCTCCTCTGCTTCATACGCCTTTAATGTCGCTTACAAACGCCATAAGTGCGATTTGCATTGTCGGCGCGATTATCGTCGCGGGTTCCGCGGAACATCCGAGTAAACTCGGCACCATTCTTGGCGCGGTGGCGGTTTTTTGTTCGATGACCAATATCGTTTCCGGTTTTTTAATTACCGACCGCATGCTGAAGATGTTCAGAGCCTCTAAGAAAACACCACATGGCCGCGCCGCGAGTGATTTTGGCACGAGCCAAGGAAAGAGGAGCGATGCGTAATAAAAGTCATTACGTGAGCGACGAAAGACGAAGGATTCGGGGCAAAAGCACCGTGTCCCTATCGGGTTGCGGCGGGACCCAGTCATCTGCAGCGTTCTCGCTCCTTGACGTGTTGCTTCGAACACGCCTGCGTCGCTCGGGTCTTGCATCTGACTGGGTCGCGCACGCAACGCGGCCTTGCGGCGTTTCCTTAGAGGCTCTTAAACGCAAAGAAGAAAAAAAGGGTAATGCGGTTGCGCTTAAGAGCGCAGAGCAAAAATAAGATCATGATTACCCAATTAACCTATATTGTCGCGGGTGCGCTTTTTATTCTTTCCCTGCGCTGGATGAATTCGCCTGTAACTGCGCGCAAAGGTGTTTTTGCCGGTATCGCCGCAATGGTTTTGGCCGTGGGCGGAACTTTGCTCAGCCCCAGTGTTGACCGTTATACCGCGATCGGAATCGCGATGGTTCTTGGTGTCATTGTGGGTGTGCCGCTTGCCGCCGTCCCGATTACCGCCGTTCCCCAACGAACCGCCTTATCGCATGCTTTCGGCGCGTTGGCCGCGACGCTTGTGGGCGTCGGAAAGTTTTTTGTTTTTTCGCATGCCGAGATGACGCCTTTTATTACCGGCGCGATTGTTTTTGAAGTTTTGCTCGGTGGCATCACTTTTACCGGAAGTATTATCGCGGCGCTCAAATTGCAGGAAGTGATTTCCGGCCGCCCGATTACTTATCCCGGACAAAACTTTGTGAATCTTTCCGTGCTTGCCGGCGCGATTATTTGCGGTGTGCTGCTGGTTTTTAATCCGGCGCAAAGCGGCTTATTTATCGCTGTCGTCGCATTGGCGCTTTTATTCGGTATCATGCTGGTTCTTCCGATCGGCGGCGCGGATATGCCGACCGTGATTTCTCTTTTGAATTCGTACGCGGGCCTTTCGGCCGTGGCGATGGGATTTGTTCTCAACAACCATCTTTTGATTATCGCGGGCGCTTTGGACGGCGCGAGCGGTTTGATTCTTTCGGTGATCATGTGCAAAGCCATGAACCGTTCGTTTACTAATGTTTTATTCGGTGCTTTCGGAAAGGTTCAGAAAAGTGCGGCGAGTGAAGCCGGCGAAAAAGTTCACCGCGAAGTTTCTGCGGAAGATGCGGCCGAATATTTAAAAGAAGCGCAGAAAGTCGTGATTGTGCCGGGCTACGGCATGGCTGTGGCGCAGGCCCAGCATAAAGTGCGCGAACTTTTTGATTTGCTTACGAAGCGCGGCATCGATGTAAAATTCGCGATTCATCCCGTCGCGGGGCGCATGCCCGGCCACATGAACGTACTCTTGGCCGAAGCGGATATTCCTTATGATAATTTGATCGAAATGGATGAAATCAATCCCGAAATGCCGCAGGTGGATATCGTGATCGTGATCGGCGCGAATGACGTCGTGAATCCGGCGGCGAAAACAAATCCGGGAAGCCCTATTTTTGGAATGCCCGTGATTGAAGTCGATAAAGCCAAACAAATTATTTTTATGAAACGCGGTTTGGCGACCGGGTTTGCCGGCGTCGAGAACGAGCTTTTCTACAATCCCAAAACGATGATGCTTTTTGGCTCCGCGAAAGAAACCGTCGGTCATCTCGCTGCTGAATTAAAAAAAAGCTGAAGCTTTTTTTTAATTCAGCTTTGCTGAGCGGTTTTGTTTTACCTCTGCGCCTAAGGCGCAACCGCAACCGGTAGTTAAAAACTAATCTTTTTTCTCGATTTAATCTCCTTGATGAGAGCTCTAAAAAAGAAATAATTGTGCCTCAAACAGCTGCGTCCTGACGGCGCAGAACTCAGCACGGTTATTTCTTTTTTTGAACTTTCTTCGCTGAAGGGGGTGGAGGTTAGGAGAGGAGAAACAACTTTGAGGATGCCACGTTACTCGAAGTCCCACCTACTTTATGTGCACACTTCCTACTTCAGCACAGCAGTGTAGTTTCCCGTTATGCCTTTTCCCATCTCAAAAAATCTGAGACGGGAAAACGTTCTCACACTTCTGATTTTCAGAAGTGTGAGAAGATATGGCGGGAAGCTAGAGAGCTGAGGTGGACCTGCTTTGTGGCGAATGAAAATGAAAGAGCCTTCGATTGACTTAGATTTCTCAACTTTGCTTCTCCTCTTACAGCCAACCACCTCACACCTAGCACGGAAATAATCAGAAAAGTCATTTGAAAGGCGAGTTCACCGCCATGGGACGGTGCTGTTTGAGCATTTCAAATGGCTTTTCTGATTGTCTTGCCAAGTAGTATCTTAGCAAAAAGAAATAAGCTTCGAAAATACCCATGAAGAGCCAAATAACTGTTTTTTGTGAGCGCTGATTTATTGCCGTCGCTGTGCTAAAATGCCCCTTTCTTATAAGGAGCATTTTTATGAAAAATTATTCTGAGCTTTCGCTACAGCAATATTTAGAGGAACTTTCAAGCGGCGCGGCGATTCCGGGCGGTGGAAGCGTATCAGCCTATTCTGCGGCCTTGGCTTTGGGATTAATGCAAATGGTCGCAAGAATTACTCTCAAACGTAAAATCAAACCTGAATTATCCGCCGAAGAAAGGGCCCAGGAAGAAAACAATAAAGTCGCTTTGCAGGAAATTATTAATCAAGTGGAAGTGGTCAAGAACCAGGCCATGCAAGTCGTTTCAACCGATCCGCAAGTTTATCATGATGTCATGAATTGTTATGCTCAAAAAGCTTCCGAATTAGATATTGATGCGGCCTTGCTTAAAGCTTTCCGGCTGCAGGCCGACCTCTCCAAAAAAATCGCGCAAGCGCTTGATTTGAACGGCAAACTCGCGGGGCTTGTGAAGGGCGCGATTAAAAACGATTTGATTGTCGCGCAGCATTTGCTCAAAGCCGCGTTTCAGGGCGCTTATCACACCGCCCATATCAATATTGTTTATTTGAAAAACACCACAAAAAAAGTTTCAGCCGAAGAAGAGTTGGCGGCGATCCGGCATAATTTCGGAATTACAGGAAATGTTTCCGCCGCACACAGCAAAGCAGGAGATTGAAATGACCGCCCAGTTACTTGAAGGAAAAAACTTAGCCGCGCAAATGCAGAATGAAATTCGCGAATTTGTCGTGCAGGCGCCGGGAAGAATTTGCCTCGCGGTGATCGAAACCAAAAAAGACCCTTCCGCGGAATGGTATATGGGAGCGCAGGAACGGCTGGCCGGGAAGCTCGGCATCGAATACCTCAAAACATCCTGTGAAGATGTGCCGGATGAGGGTTCGCTCGTGATGAAAATCCGCGAAATGTCAGAAGACCCTTTTGTTCACGGTATTTTTCTTTCCATGCCTTTGCCGCAGCAATATAACTCCACGCGCATTATCGATGCTTTAGACCCCAAAAAAGACGTGGAAGGTATCCATCCTTCAACTTTAGGTTTGATTGTGATGCGCCGCCGTGTTTCGGTTCCGCCCACGGCGTACTCGGCTTATTTGCTCGCCAAATCGACAAATATTCCGATGGCGGGAAAGCGCGCGCTCGTAATCGGACAAAGCGCGATTGTCGGACGCCCGCTTTCGATTCTGCTCGGTGAAGAACGCATGACAACCACGATTGCCAATACCGGAACAACCGCGGATGACCTGAAAAAATTTGTTTCCGAAAGCGATTTTGTTTTTGCTTGCGTGGGTAAGCCCGGGCTTGTCAAAGGCGAGTGGGTGAAACCCGGCGCGGTGCTTGTGGATGTGGGCACGACGGAAGTGAATGGAAAACTGGTTGGCGATATTGAGTTTGAGGAATCCTGCAAAAAAGCCGCTTTTGTGACGCCTGTGCCTGGCGGCGTGGGCCCGCTTACCACAACTTTGCTTTTCAAAAATTTGACCAATTTGATTCAAAGCCATTCCCATAAAAGCGGTTCCAAGAAATAACGGATGAAAAAAATTCAAGCCATTCTCCAAAAAAAGAAACGCCGCGAAAAAATTACGGTGCTGACCGCTTACGATTTTCCGACTGCGCGCATTTTGGATGAAGCCGGTATCGATATTCTGCTTGTGGGGGATTCGCTGGGCATGGTTTTACGCGGTGACGCGAATACCCGCGCGGTGACGATGGACCACATGGTTTATCATACGCAGGCGGTGACTCGCGCGGTAAAAAGCGCTTTGGTTGTGGCGGATATGCCGTACCGTTCCTATGCGACTCCCGCGCTTGCGGTAAAAAATGCGAAACGTTTGATTAAGGAGGGCGGAGCGGATGCCGTGAAGCTTGAAGGCGGAAAAGGCGTCGAAAAACAAGTCGCGGCCATTCTCAAAGCTAAAATTTCTGTCATGGGACATGTCGGAATGACTCCGCAAAGCGCCGCGACCGCGAAAGATTTTAAAGTCAAAGGGCGCACGGCAAAAGAGGCCGACACGATTTTAAAAGACGCAGAAATTTTAGACCGACTGGGAGTTTTTTCAATGGTGCTTGAATGTGTGCCTGTAGAACTTGCCGAACATATTACAGTCAAAGCAAAAGCGGCGACAATCGGCATCGGCGCCGGTCCCGTGACGGACGGTCAGGTCCTCGTGGTGCATGACATGCTTGGAATCCGGTCGAATGTAAAACCGCGTTTTGTGCGCGAATACACGCATCTTGAAACCGAAATCGGCGATGCGGCGCGCGAGTACGCCGATGATGTCCGCAGTCTCAATTTTCCCTCGGGAGACGAAAGTTTTCTATGAGCGAAAACCGCATTCTCGTTGTCGAAAAAGAAGAAATGACGCGGGAAATGATCCGCATGCGGCTTGCTTCGCGGCATTATGATGTCGTCTGCGTGGACCGCGCGGATGCCGCTTTTAAATTGCTTGAACGCGAATCTTTTGACCTGATTGTCTTAGCGCGAGATATGGATTTGATCGCCGGCCAAACGCTGATTCAGGCGGTGCGCGCGAAGCCGCATTTAACCGCCGTTCCCGTGGTTCTGATGGTTCACGAAAATCAAATCGCCGATCTTTTGCTTTCGTCCGAAAAAGGCTACGACGATTTTTTAAGCAAGCCGCTGAACCCGCTGATGCTCCAATTGCGGATCAAAATGAATGTTGAACGCGTGCGTGAGCGTGTCGAAGTCAATGCTTTGACTTTTCTCCCCGGAAATCACGCGATTGAAAAAGTCGTACTCAAAAAAATTAAAAGCGGCCAAAAATTCTCAGTGCTTTATTTCGATATCAATCATTTCAAAGCATTCAATGACCGCTGCGGTTTCCGCCGCGGCGATGACGCTCTCAGGCATACCGCCAAATTATTGACCGCGGTCGCGCAGGAATTTGCGGGGGAGGGCGAATGTTTCGTGGGACATGTCGGCGGTGATGACTTTGTCGCGGTGATGCCCGTTGAGTTGGAGGAGAAGTTCGCGCGCCGCTTCATTGAATATTTCGACCGGATTATGCCGACCTATTACAGCGAAGAAGATCAGAAGCGCGGTTCCATCCGAGTCAAGAACCGCAGCGGAAAAATGGAAGATACGCCGCTGATGTCCTGTTCCGTTGCCGCGTGCACGAATCTTTACCGCGTCTATCAAAGCCTCGGCGAAATCGCGAGCGACGCGGCCGAAGTAAAATCATTTTTGAAAACTCAAATCGGCAGCCATTATTTGCGCGACCGCCGTTCCGCGCCGCCTTCCAAAATCGAAGACATCGAAGATTTTCTGAAAAAAGATTTGCCGGATCCCAACAAGAAAATGATCGATCCGCTGGGGCAGATTTTGCTGGGAGCGGGGCTTTTGACCGAAGCCCAGCTTGAAAGCGCGCTAAAAAAACATTTTGAAACAGGCCAGCGGCTTGGGCAATGTTTGATCAGCATGAATTTAGTTTCGAGCGAGGACGTGGGGCGCATGCTTGAGAAGCGTTTAAACGTGCCTTATTTCAGCCTGCGGAAATGGCGCCCGTCTCGTGAAATTTTGCGTATGTTCACGTTCGATTTTATCGAAGCTCACCGCGTAGTGCCCGTTGAGGCGACGGGCGGCATGATCAAACTCGCGATGTGCGACCCCTTTGACCTCAAACTGCTTGACCGTATTGAGCAGATTACGAGGCTGAAACCCGTGCCTTGCCTGATGCTCGAAGACGAGTTCGAGCTTTTTTTAGAGGAGCATTTCCGCCCTGATTCACTCCGGACAGGGGATTCTCCCCGGGCTTCTTAACCATGTCGATCGCGTTTATCAGCTTGATTTTGAGCGGGTTTTTTTATTTGGCGGCGGCTTTTTTATATGTCGCGGCATTTTTCCGGGACAATGCGCGTTTTGAAAACGCGGCGTTTATTTTAATCCGCACGGGCTTTGTCTGCGGAAGCGTTTATCTGGGAATGGAAGCGTGGACGCACGGCTTCGCTTTCCCCATCATTAATTTTTCGCACGTACTAGTTTTTTTCTCGTGGGCGCTCGCGTTTCTTTATTTGATTCCTCTCGCGGGTCTGCAAACCCAGTCTTTTGGTTTGATACTTTCGCCCGTGCTTTTTTTGCTTAATTTAACCGCGGTGATTCACGCCGCGGGCCCTGCCTATCAAATGGACGTTAATATCTATTTTGTGCTGCATATTGTTTTTGCATTTTTCGCTTACGCGAGTTTCACGCTTTCATTCACTGCGGCATTGCTTTATCTCATTCAGCACCATGAAATTAAACGCCGCCGTGCCGGCACTTTTTACCACAAACTTCCGAATTTGGAAACGCTGGATCAGCTGACTTATCAGCCGATTATTTTCGGGATTATTTTGCTGATTTGCGCGGTGGCGGTCGGAATGCTCTGGTCGCATGACACCTACGGCCAGTTTTGGATGAATGACCCAAAAACATTTTTAACTTTCATTAATATCGGATTGTACGGTTTTTTAATCTCTTTACGGCTGAGCACGGGCATGCGCAGTTCGCGTATCGCTTTGTTCAGCCTTTTAATTTTTATTTTTATGATCGGAAGTTTCGTGGGCGGCCGGCAGTTTTTAAAAGGCAAACACACCAAAGCTGTGTTTGCCGGCTCTGCGCCGGTAGGCGCAACCGCGACGGCCTCTCCCGGGTCCGCACACGGTGCAAACGCATGAGCTTTTTTCTTTCAGGTGTCAGTTATAAGAATTGCCCGGTTGAATTACGCGAGAAATTGCATGTTGCGGAAGATAATCTTTTGGCGACGCTGAATTTCGCGCGCGAGCAGCCCGGGATTTCAGAATGTTTGATCCTTTCTACCTGCAACCGGGTCGAATTTTACGGGGAAGCGGAAAGCGAAGCCGCATGGAATCTTTTTTTGAAAGCGTATTGGGCGGGCGTTCGCGGGTTTGACGAAAGCACGCAAAAATCTTTTTACCATTTTCAAAATATCGATGTCGTTCAGCATCTTTTTCGTGTCGCGGCGGGGCTTGATTCACTGGTCGTCGGCGAAAATGAAATTTTAGGCCAGCTCAAATCCGCTTTCCGGCAGGCGCATGAGGCCGGCGCGGTCCATTCCGTTTTATACCGCCTTGTCGAAAAAGCGCTTAAGGCGGGCAAGGATGTGAGGACACGCACAAAAATCAGCGAAGGCGCTGTCAGCGTGCCTTCCGCGGCGGTGGAGCTGGCGGAAAAGATTTTTGGGAATTTATCCGGCGAAAAAGTCATGGTCATCGGTTCGGGCGATATGGCGGCGCTCGCGCTTGATAATTTAAAAACCGCCGGGGCCATGCCGGCTTATGTTGCGAGCCGCAACCGTGAAACGGGATTAGGTCTCGCGGAAAAGTTCGGCGCGGCCTGGATTCCAATCGAAGATGTCGCCGCGCATTTGGGACGCGTAGACATTGTGCTGTCTTCCACGGCTTCCTCCGAGCCCATTTTGCTTTTGGAGCAAGTGCGGGAAGTTGTCACCGCGCGCCGCCGTAAACCGCTTTTTTTGATTGATATCGCGGTGCCGCGTGATATTGACCCGCGCGTGCATGATTTGGAAGATGTGTACCTTTACAATGTAGATGATTTGCAAAGCGTCACCGAGGCGAATCTGCATTTGCGGCGTAAACAAATCGCGGAGGCCGAGAAAATTATTTCTTCCGCGATGCACGAATTTGAAGCCTGGCTAGAAGGCCTGCGCGCGCGGCCCGCGATGGACAGCCTTGAGAATCATCTCGATAAAATTCTCGCGCAGGAATTGGGCCGTTTGGCCGGACGCGCGGATTTAGACGCCGCGCTGGTGCGTGAAACACAGCACCGGATCAAATCCAAGATTTTGCATGAACCTTATGAGCGCATCAAAGAGGCTTCGAAGAACGGTGGCGTAAAACGGTATCTTGAAGCCATCTCCTCTCTATTTAATTTGAAGTAGTCGTCCGGTTGGGCACAGCCCAGAGGCAAATGTAAAAGCAAATGAAAATACGAATCGGCACCCGCGGCAGTAAATTAGCGCTTTATCAGGCGGAGCTTGTGCAGGCACATTTGCGCAAAAACGCGGGCCTTGCCGAAATTGAAATCTGCGTCATTAAAACCTCGGGCGATATGATCCGCCAGAAAAACCCCGTGCCGCTTGAAACCAAGCGCATGTTTACCAAAGAAATCGAAGACGCGCTGCTGGCGAAAGAAATCGATATCGCGGTACACAGCGCGAAAGACCTCGCGGCAAAAATGCCGGATGGATTAAAAATAGGCGCTGTGCTTGAACGCGAAGATCCGCGCGATTGTTTGATTCACCGTGACGGTAAAAAACTTGCGGAGCTTCCGGATGGAACCATAATTGGAACGAGCGCCCTCAGAAGGCAAACGCAGCTTTTGCGTTTTTATCCGGGACTAAAAATTGAAAATATTCGCGGCAATGTGGATACGCGCATCCGCAAAGTTATCAACCGTGAATATGAAGGTATTTTGCTCGCTTACGCGGGCGTTAAACGTTTAGGGCTGCAGGAACATGTCAGCGAAATTTTGGATGAAAAAATGTTTTATCCCGCCCCCGGACAGGGAGTGATCGTCATTCAATGTTCTCAGAACAACACCACCATTTTAGAGCTTTTAAAATCAATCAATCACGAAGATTCAAGCAAACAGCTTGCCGCTGAACGTGTTTTTCTGACAGAACTCGAAGGTGGGTGCCAGCTGCCTTGCGGAATGCGTACTCGCATCAATGGGCCGCGGATGGAAGCGGCCGGAGTCCTTTTATCGCCGTATGAACCGCAATGGGTGGAGGCAGACTTTGTTGGTGCTTCGGATAAGCCGGAGGAAGTCGGGCATCAATTGGCGCGCCGAATTTTAGAAACCGGCGGCAAATTTATTTTGGATGAAATAAAGCGGCGGGCGGGCGATAAAATCAAGAAAGCACACGGTGAAGGGGATTTTTCATGAATCGTTCCACGAACCACGGACCACGAGCCACGAAGAATGAAGCGCGAAATACGAGTAAAAAAAACGTGGAGCGTGGAACGTGGAGCGTGGAACGCAAAAAGACAGGGACCGTCTTTTTGGTGGGTGCCGGCCCGGGTGATCCCGGACTTTTAACCTTGCGAGGTTATGAAATTTTGAAGCAGGCAGATGTGGTGCTTTACGATTCCCTGGTTCATCCCGTAATCGTGGATTTCGCGGGGCGTGCCGAAAAAATTTTTGTGGGGAAGCTTCCACATTCTTCCTCGGAGGCTTTGGCTCAACCGGCGGCAAAACATTCTGCTATGAACGGCGGTCGAGCCGCAGGCCCGGAGCCAAAAGGAAATTGTCGTGCGCCGGACCAGGATGAAATAAACCGCAAAATGGTGGCATATGCCCGGCAGGGAAAAAAAGTGGTGCGGCTTAAAGGCGGCGACCCTTTTGTTTTTGGGCGCGGAGGAGAAGAGGCCGAATATCTCAAGCGGCATGACATTGCTTTCGAGATTATTTCTGGCGTCAGCGCGGGATTTGCCGTACCCGCCTTCGCGGGAATTCCGGTGACAGACCGCCGTTTTACGTCGGCGGTTGTTTTTGTCACGGCGCATGAAGACCCTGAAAAATCAAAAACATCGGTTGATTGGAAAAAGTTTGCTTCGCTTCATGCCACTTTGGTTTGTTTCATGGCTGTCAAAAGTTTACCCGTGGTCGCGCGCGAATTAATACAGGGCGGAAAGCCGGCGTCGACTCCCGTTTGTGTGATTGAATGGGGGACTTTGGCGCGCCAGCGCGTCGTTGAAGGAACATTACAGAATATTGCCGGACGGGCTTTGGCGGAAAAAATCGAGTCGCCGGCGTTAACCGTGATCGGCGAAGTCGTGAGCCTAAGAAAAACTTTGGATTGGTTTGGAAATAAGACTTTATCCGGAAAACGGATTTTGATTACGCGTGCCACGGCGGACGCGGGGCCTTTCCGGGCGATGCTGGAAGCCGAAGGCGCGATCGTGTGCGAAGCCCCCATGATTAAAATCGAGCCGCCGCCGCGCTGGGATGCTTTTGACCGCGAAGTCAAAGAAAGACTTTCGCGCTTTGGCTGGATTCTTTTTACAAGTATGCACGCGGTGGATTTATTCTTCGCGCGGTTAAAAGAGTTGGGCAAAGACAGCCGCGCGCTGGGTAAATGTAAAATCGCGGCGGTGGGCGATGCGACCGCGGATGCTTTGCGCGCGCAGGGAATTGAGCCAGATGTTTTGCCGCGTATTTTTCATACGCGCGAACTTTTGCGTGAACTCCAGGACAAAACATTTGTGCGTGGGCAGAAGTTTTTATGGCCGCGCGGAGATATCGCACCGCTTGAACTTAAAAATGAATTAGAACAGGCCGGCGCGGAAGTTACCGATGCGATTCTTTATAACACCGTGCCTGATCCTGAAGGCAAGCGGCGTGTTGCGGAGATTTTAGCTGAAGCGCCGGTTGATTACGTGGTGTTTACAAGCGGTTCAGGCGTCAAGAATTTTTTCAAAGGGCTCGGCGCGAAAGAAGCCAATCAAATCAGAGGCAAAGCCGTCAGTATTGGGCCTCAAACGTCCCAAGCATTGAATGAGTTTAAAATGCCTATTCTCGCCGAAGCGAAAACGCATAATTTGGACGGCTTACTACAGACATTGAAAGATTTAAGCGCGGGCCACGAGCCACGAGCCACGAACCACGGAGAACAGAAACGATCCACGCATCCCGAGCCAAGAAAACCAGTCGAGAAGCCGGCACTTCCAAATTCCGTATTGGCATCATCGCGTGTTCAGGAAGCGAAGGCGCGCATTCAATCCCACGCTCCGCGTTCTGCCGCTCCCAAAGTCCAGCGCTTCGCCCCCCGGCCAAGAAAACACTAAAAGCCCAGCCGAGGAAAATCCGCACAGCGAGTAGTGTCGCTTAATTAGCTTATTCGAAAAATCACATTGATGATTCGACAGAGATTATTCAATGCTGATCGCTGAAGAAGGACTACCAAAGTTCTCATCGTCGCGAAGCGACGACAAGCCTCACTAAAGACACTCATCCGAAGCGGATGAGTTTCAACCAAAAATCCATTGCATAGGTTTATGAAAGGAATATAGATTTAATCCCGTCATCTGCCAATCAGCCGGCATAATTTCTTCCGGCCATTTCAGCTCCGGAGTGAGTTCTTTGGCAGTTGAGTTGAGAGGGAAGATTTCTTTTTCAAAAACAAGCCAAAGCGCTTTTCTTTCGATGCCACGGCCGTCACGTTTTTTTGTAAAAACAAAAATTCCGTCACCGGTCGGATTTTTCCGGGCTTTCAAATCTTTAGAATGAACATCCATACTGTGGGTCATGACTTTGGATGCGACAAGATCAATGGCGTTTTGTTTAACATGCGGCTGTTTGATTACATACCCGGCGAAGGCAAGTCCAACAACGATGAGCCAAATTGCTAGTTTTTTTATTACCCAAAGCATCTTAATGGTCCTTTTTTTAGTCCTATAGATAAGAGTAGCACATCATTTTTAATTGAAAAGAGGGGGGAAGCTAATTATTTTTTAGGATTTTGGAGCAGTAAAGAATGAAATAAAATTAAATATATTGCATAATTAATATAATTAAAATACAATTTAGCTATGGATAGGACACAGAATTTTCTCGAAACCAGAGCTGCGCTCGTTTTTAGCCATTTTGGTCTGCCCGGCCGCCGCCAGGCCGGAGAAGATTTTTCAAAGGGAAAACCACTCGCCGATATTTTGAAGGCATGGGAAGAAAAAAATCACCCAGAGCTGAAGAGCATACTCGAAAAATTTAATCCTGAAAAAGAAATGATGGATTGCATCTCTAAAAAGATTGAAATCCTTTCGATTGCAGACCCGGTCTATCCTGATTTATTGCGTGCGATTTCAGACCCGCCTTTTGTATTGTACGCGCGCGGAAACACTGCTTTTTTACATGACTTGGCTGTTTCTATTGTAGGTTCGCGCCAGGCGAGTTTTTATGGAATGGAACAGTCGCGCCGGTTCGCGCGGGTTTTAGCTGATGCCGGATTGACGATTGTTTCAGGGCTCGCGCTTGGAATTGACCAGGCTGCGCATGAGTCTGCGTTGGAAGCGGGAGGGCGCACAATCGCGGTTTTGGGCTGCGGAATCGATGTCGTTTATCCCGCGGAAAACAGCCGTTTGTTTGATCGTATCGCGGATCAGGGTTTAATCCTGAGTGAGTATCCGTTAGGCGCAGAGCCGCGCGCGCATCATTTTCCGCGGCGCAATAGAATTTTAGCGGGGCTATCATTGGGTGTCTTAGTGGTTGAGGCGCATGAGCGCAGCGGGTCGCTAATTACAGCCTATCAAGCGCTCGAACAGGGGCGCGAGGTTTATGCCATTCCCGGACCCGTCCATCATATTACATCGCGCGGAACACACCGGCTTATCCGCGAAGGCGCCGCTCTCGTGGAAACGCCCGAGGAAATTCTTCTGGCTGTCGCGGAACATTCGGGCGTATTGCAGCTTCACTCAAAAAAGGAATTTTCCGGAAAATCTTTCGCGGCCGTTTCGTCCGCGGCGGAGGGCAGGACAGTTTTAGAAAACGAAAAAAATCACCCCATTTTAAAACTTCTAAAACAGCAAAGCCGCGACTATGAAGGGTTATTTGAACTTTCAAAAATGGAACCGCATGATTTTGCGCGTTTGTTAACGGAGTTGGAGATTGAGGGGAAGGTTCAAAAAAACCAGTATGGGTTTTATGAAGTCTCATGACAAGAAAGGGGAGAGCATAAAATAATGAAAAAATTACAAGTGACAACGATTGAATCAAAAATTTTTCTGATTCGTGGACAGAAAGTTATGTTCGACCGTGATTTGGCGGAGTTATACGGAATTCAAACCAAGGTTCTAAAGCGTCAAGTTCGTCGAAACTTGAATCGTTTTCCGATTGATTTTATGTTCGAAATGAACGAAGAAGAAATTAAAAATTGGAGGCGCCAAATTGGCACCTCCAATTTTGGCGATAAAATGGGTTTGCGGTATGCGCCATTTGTGTTTACCGAACACGGGATTTTGATGCTTTCAAGTGTCTTAAGCAGTAAAAAAGCGGTTGAAGTCAATATTCAAATCATGCGCACCTTTGTGAAACTCAGGCATATACTTGCCACTCATAAAAATTTGTTAAAAAAGATCGAAGAAATGGAAGCAAAGTATGACTTGCAATTCAAGGCTGTTTTTGATGCGATTCGTGAAATTATGACTGAAGAAAAAAAGCCAAAAAGAAAAATTGGGTTTCATTGAGTATGGATCATGGCTGCCATAGGATGATCGCTGCCTTTTGAAGGAACCTAAAAAACTTATAATATTTGACCAAAAAGGTTTTCAGCTGTACTCTTTGAAAAGGAAACGCATATTTCTCATGCTATTTTAGTTACAAAATTGATCAAAAGGAGCGCTTATGACAGTACCCACAGCCGCACCGGTAGGAAAAAGAATTGTCGCAGGTTTAATTGACTTTATTGTCGCGCCGATTGTTATCGGAATCGTGCTTGGCCTTCTTTTTGTATTGCTCGGGAACGCACTTCCTGAAGCCGCACGGTCAATTATCCTGATCGCGGCAAACATCGCATGGTTGCTTATTCGCGACACGGTTTTTGCTCCGGGCCGTTTAATCATGAAGCTGAAGCTGGTCAGTTTGACTTCGGAAAAGGTCACATTTGTCCAGGCGCTTTTGCGTAATATCCTGCTCGTGATTCCGGTAGTTTTGATTGTGGGTTATGTGCTTGAACTTGTTTGGGTTTGTGTCAAGGGTCAGCGCTTGGCTGATGGTTGGGCGAAGACACAGGTGGTTGAAGCTTAATGAGATCACAAGTTGCGGAACGCAACTTGTTTGATCGAATTAAGTCCTCGCGAAGGCGGGGACCTAATACTAGATTCCCGTCTGCACGGGAATGACAAATATAAAAAGCCGCAAATCTGAAAAGGTTTGCGGCTTTTTTCGTTTAAAGCTCAGAAGTCAAAACCATAACTAAGAGCTTATAGCTGTTCGGAAACTTGAAGGCTTTGAGTTGTGGCTTTGACCTTTAAGTTTTAAGCTTTGAGCTAATTAATGTGCTATATTTTTTTTGGGGACATCGATGGCAAAAAAAAATGTCAAAGCGAAAGAAGATAAAAAAAAGCTGACGTCGGATAATCCGCTTCCGGTTTATACGGAAATCGCAAAACTAAAAAAAGTAATTTTAGATTTAGGTAAGGATAAAGAAACGCTTGAAACGCGGACCCAGGAACTGGAAATCCACGTGAGCCTTATGATTCGCCTGATCACAACCTTGTGCATCGAAAAATTCGGCATGCGTGTCGGCGTTCTTAAGCGCTTGATCAAACAAGCCGAAGATGAAGCCGTCCGCGACTCGCAAATTATCCAGCTTGAGAATTGGTTTCAAATGACTCCGCGCCCCAAAAAAGACAGGTCTCAAAATTCGCGCTCATCGCCGCCCGAAACCCCGGGCGATCCTTGGGAGAACATAAGCTAGGTTTAAGGTTAAATCTTAAAGGTTAAAACCTTAACGTTTTGAGCTTTAACCTATCAGTTTTAACCTTTCTAGGTCCGATAAACTTGTGTTTACAATTTCGCCCGCCTGCCGATACAATATCCCGGCTTAGAAGGCGTCCGTAAACCGCTCTTGAGAATGAGCTGGCTTGATCACTCGCCGAGGCAAGGAAGACGAGGAGTTCATACTGATTTAAGTATGGACGACGAGTATGACGAAGCCGCAGGCAGTGAGCATGCAGCTACTTTCCTAGAGAGGGTTACGGATGGCTTCTTAAAATGGTATTTAACCTCGAGGGGCATGGCGGTGGAGATTCTTTTAAACGGTGAAAAGCGTCAAGTTGAATCAGGCTTGACGCTTGCAAAGCTGCTTGAAAGTCTCGAAATCCGTACCGGCTCGGTAGCGGTTGAACACAATGAAAAAGTCATCCCTCGACGGAATTTAGAGCATTTCGCTTTGAATTCCGGAGATAAGGTGGAAATCGTTCGGTTTGTCGGAGGCGGGTAAGTGGACACAAGAGCGCAATCGTTCCTTCAGTTTCTCAAAACGGAAAAGGGCTACTCCGAACATACGCTGAAAAATTACGCGATTGATTTGCGTGAATTTTTCGGGTTTCTAGGCGCAAAAACGCTTGAAACCGTGACGTATTTGGAAGTACGCGCCTATCTCGCGGTTTTGAAAGATAAAAACTTCAGCAAGAGCTCCATGGCAAGAAAGCTTGCCTGCATCCGCTCTTGCTTCAAGTATCTCGCGCGCGAAAAAGTGATCCAGCATAATCCGGCCGCAGGCATCCAAACGCCCAAGCGGGATAAGAAACTTCCTGATTTTTTAAATCAGGAGGAAATAGCTAATCTTCTCGACGCTCCGTCCAGCGGGTCGTGGGAAGAGAAGCGCGACAAAGCGATTCTGGAAATGCTCTATAGCTCAGGCCTTCGCGTAAGCGAATTGGTCAGCCTCAATCACAGTGCCGTCGATTTAAGCGGCGGATTGCTGCGAGTGCAGGGCAAAGGCAAAAAAGAGCGTATTGTTCCGGTGGGCCGCGTCGCGATTCAAGCCATGAAAGATTATTTCGCCATTAAACCTCCGAGGGATACCGGTGATTCATTGGAAAAATCGGTTTTTAAAAACAGGTTGGGCGGCAGACTGACTGACCGTAGCGTCCGGCGCATGATTCTGAAATACACGCGCCGCATTGCTTTGGCCAAAGATGTCTCGCCGCATATGCTCCGTCATTCGTTTGCGACACATATGCTTGACCGCGGCGCGGATTTGCGCAGCGTTCAGGAACTTTTGGGCCACGAAAATCTTTCGACAACCCAGATTTATACGCATGTGACCACCAAACGGTTGAAAGAAGCGTATGCCGCTGCCCACCCCCGAGCTTAAAATCGATTGATAAAGGGCTATTTGCTGCTTCGCGAACGTCGCTTCTTGGCTCAGCGTATGTTTCCATACGCTTCCGCAGAAGCTAGTCCGCTCATTGCATCTAACCCTTTCTGAATCGATTTGAATAGGTTGAATTTTGCGGTATTTGTTTGATTTTTTATATTTGCTGCCGGCGTTAATTTACGCCCCCGTTTTTTTTGTGAAAAGCCGCCGCGCGGCTGAAAATCCGGGGCTTCTTTTTGCCGAACGCTGGGGTTCGATTGCCGGAGAAAAGCTTGCCCGCCTTCAGGGTAAGCGCGTTCTTTGGATTCATGCCGTCAGTGTGGGTGAAGTCATGGTTGCGCGGCGATTTATCGACGATTTACGTGTTGCCTCTGCCGGTAAAAATTTAAGCTCTGCGGTTTCACCGCAACCGCAAACATCTCCAGCGGAGCGGTTTCATTTTGTTTTAACTACAGTCACGCCCACGGGCCAAAAGCTTGCCCGGCAAGCTCAAGCCGGCGATCTCACCGTGATGTATGTGCCGTTTGATTTTTCATTCTGTGTTTCATCTTTTTTAAATAAAATAAAACCGGAAGCTTTGATTTTGGTTGAAACAGAGATTTGGCCGAATCTCATTCTGACTTCCGCTCAAAAAAAGCTACCCATTTTTATGATTAATGCGCGGCTTTCTCAAAAGTCGCTTGATGGCTACGGCCGTGTAGCCGCGGTCTTTAAATCTGTGTTTTCAGCGATTGACCGGGTTTTCGCGCAGGACAAAGCCGATGCCGAACGTTTTGAAAAATTAGGAATCACCAAATCAAAAATCGAAGTTTCGGGAAACATTAAATTTGACGCGGCGGAACCTCAAAAAAATGACGAAGCTTTCAGTCGGAACAATTTCGCGTTAAGCGAAACCGACAAGGTATGGATCGCGGGCAGTACTCATCCCGGGGAAGAAACAAAAATTCTGACTATCTTTTCCCGCTTACGCCAAAAAAATCCGAATTTGAAATTGATTCTTGCTCCGCGCCATGTCGAAAGATCGGAAAATATCGCGCGCGAAATTACGCAGGCAAATTTTTCTTTTCGCCGCTGGGGTGAATTAAACTCTTCCTTGTCCTGGGATATTTTGCTCGTGGATCAGCTAGGCGTTCTTAAAAGCATTTATGGACTGGGCAATTTTGTTTTTATGGGCGGAAGCTGGATTCCTCATGGCGGACAAAACCCGATCGAACCCGCGGCGTACCATCTGCCCATCCTGCATGGGCCGCATGTTTTTAATTTCAAGCAGGTTTACGAAGTTTTGGATTCTGCGGGAGGCGCGATTTGTGTGATTGACGC
>JAYSWD010000073.1:0-1946 GCA_043718225.1 Candidatus Omnitrophota bacterium | reverse complement strand
AGCCGTTTGAAATATTCCTTATCTAAAATATTTAATCGATCAATGAGAGCTTCGCCGCATTTACTCCGTTTTCCAATGATTGTTGGTAATTGCTCGGTATTTGAAATAATTAGTCGATAATCGGCGCGATCAGAAACTGCTAAAAATGTTGAGAGTTCCTTGTAAGAGACGGTATCTTTTCTGTCAGATCGAAACTTGGCTTGAATGGCCCAAAGTTTTCCGGAGTTTGTTTCAGCGACTAAATCAATGCCCTGATCTTTTTGGCCGGAAAGTTTAAGTGCTTCGATAATACGGATGGGAAACTGCCCTTGAATCCAAATGGTCTTAATTTGATATTCGGGGAGCAGTTTTAAGTAAAAATAACAGAACTCTTCGAATGCATCTCCGCGTTGTTTGGGATCGGGCAAACGAGCAATTTCTTGCTCAAGCGCAGGCCAAGAATCAAACTTTGATATCAGGTGCGTGTGTTTCATCATTTAGATGAAATATTTTACTCTAAACATTATAAAAAAGGACACCGTTTATTAAAGACCCGATTTTTTTTATTTGAGTTTACGTGGACCGTGGCTCGTGGTCCGGAAATTAGATCCCAGCTAACTTGAGAAGGTCGTGCGGATGCTGGATAAGAAAGTCGGCTTCGGCTTTCTTGAGTTCCTGCTGGGCGTGAAAGGGATTGGCGGCGAAGAGGGGAAAGCCGGCGGATTGGATATTGATTTCTTTTTTGGCTGCGTTCGCGGCATACACGTCATCCGGTAAATCGCCGATATACAAAAACTTTTTCTTAGCGCCGAGTTGCTTCGCGGTTTCGATCAATGAAAACGGATGCGGTTTACGCAAAGACATTTTCATTTTCTCTTCCGCGGCTTTGACTTCGCCCATGGTTGTGACGGCGTCAAAATAGTCCAGAATTTCAAACTTTCGCAATGCGAAGATGGCTTCAAAGCGGGGACGGCCCGTCGCGATGCCGAGCTGAATGCCGGCTTCTTTTAATTTTTCAAGAAGCTGCGGGCGGAAAACAAGTTTTTCACGGTCCATTAATCCGCGTTTTTTCCAGAAAACGGGGCGCGTTTTTTCGGTTTGTGTGAAAAGGCTTTTGCCGAGATAAATTTCCTGAAAAATGCGGCCGATGCGTTCAATTTTAATACCTGAATGGGCGCCGACCATGTCGGTAATGCCGGATGTACCGAGGGGACGCTTTTTAACTTTCTTAACAAAAGAAGCGATCGCGATTTTCTCACGCAAATCATCAAGCGTGCGCTTTTTAACGGGTAGCGAAAGCAAATAGACAAGCAGCCCGTAAGTGCAGTCCCAGTCGTCGTTAAATCCGCCCAAAAGCTTGAATTCTTCAATGTCTTCGAGGGTCAGCAGGGGTTTTTTGGATTTGCCCTTTCCCGCGCTGAAAAAGGGGATTTGGCCATAGCTCAAATACACTTCGACGGTTTTGATGATGCTTTCGAGATAGGATTTGCGCGTATCAATCAGGACATTATCAATGTCGAAGATAAAGGCGTCGAATTTGTGTGTCTTGGTAATGGCGTTTTTGCCTTGGATGGGCTTGGCTTTGGTAATCATTCATGCATTTTAGCACAAAACGTTGAGTGGAATTTTAATATTTAAACGCATTTGCATTTCTCAGTGAGAAACAATACGCATAGGTATGGTTATCAGACAAGTTAATCGAAATACTCAGACAGCACCGTCCGAAGGCGGTGAACTCGTATTTCGATTAACTTGTCTGATAACATCCGCGCTGAAGGGGTAGAGGATATAAGCAGAGAAGCAAGGCGGTAAAGTCTGAATACGTCGAGTGATCTTTTATCCTAGCTTTTGCGAAATACTTCAACCTCAGGGCGCTCCCCCCTATAAATCATACAGAAAATAAGTAGAATCTCCTGGGTCAAAAGGAGGTTCGAAATGGGAAAGCAACGGTTTAAGGAAGAGCAGAT
>JAYSWD010000072.1:0-5578 GCA_043718225.1 Candidatus Omnitrophota bacterium | reverse complement strand
TCACAAGAAAGCCGCCCCAGGCGCTTGAGGGCGCGCCTTTTTTCAAAGGCAAAAAAGTGGCCGCATTATTGAAAGGAAAAACCCCGCATTGTGTTTTTCGCGGAACTGCCGCGCAAGCCATAGAAGGGTTTCCAAAAAATATCAATGTCGCTATGATTTTGAGCCTTGCGGGAGAAGGCGCCGCGAAAACAAAAGTGGAAATTTGGACCGCGCGCGGCTGGACTAAAAATGAACATGAGTTTCAAGTCACCGGCAAGTTCGGGAAACTGGAATGCCGGTCCACGAATGTACCGGCGCCGGATAATCCCAAAACGAGCTATTTGGCGGTGCTTTCCGCGGTTGCGATGATGAGGAAATACTTTTCCTGCGTTAAAATAGGCACCTAATGTCAGAAACCCTTCAATCTCTTGCAGTATTAAAGCCCGTCGCGAAACAGGAATGGATCACCGTTCGCGGCGCGCGTGAAAATAACCTTAAAAACATCAGCGTTAAAATTCCGCGCAATAAAATTACGGTTATTACCGGCCTTTCCGGCTCGGGGAAATCAACTCTCGCTTTCGATACGATTTATGCCGAGGGCCAGCGCCGCTACCTTGAAAGCCTTTCTTCCTACGCGCGCCAATTTCTCGAGAAACTTAAAAAGCCTGAAGTGGATTATATTGGCGGGCTTTCGCCGAGCGTGGCGATTGACCAGAAATCGGGCGCGCACCACCCGCGTTCTACAGTTGCCACGACCACGGAAATTTTTGATTTTCTGCGATTGCTTTTCGCGAAGGCGGGCTTGTCGGGCGAAGCGCAGACGAGTACCGGTGTGACAATCGAAGAGCTTGCCGGAATTCTGGAAGAAAAATACGCGGATAAATCCGTCCATATTTTAGCGCCCATGATTCGCGGACGCAAAGGTGAACATAATCAAATTTTCCAGGACTTGGTAAAAAAAGGTTTCGACTATATTCGCATTGACGGTAAGCCCGAGTGGGTTAAACCCGATACCAAACTTAAAAAAACTTTTCGCCATGACATTGAAGTTATTGTGGATCAAATTAAAATCGGAACTTCCTCACGTTCGCGGCTTGAGCGCGATTTGCAAATCGCGGGTGATTTAACGGACGGGGAAGTAGCGGTATGGGACGGTAAAAAAGCCGGTCCTGATGCGATTGAGAGATTTATTTTGACGCGGGAAGAAGATGGCGGCGCTTTTAAATCGCGCCTGACACCCAACCTTTTTTCTTTCAATAGCCCATACGGCGCCTGCGGAGCCTGCCGCGGCTTAGGAAAGCTTTCTAAAATCTCTGAAAAGAAAATTATTCTTCATCCCGGAAAGCCGCTTTTACGCGGCGCTTTAAACGAAGATATCTTTTTTTCATTCAATAAATATTTTATTGAAGACCTCGTTTATGACCTTGCAAAAAAATTCGGTTTTGAAATCCGTACTCCGTTTCAAGAATGGCCCGAAGAGGCGCGCGAAGTATTTTTCTTGGGTGATGGCAATCTTTCAGGCTTAACCGAAGAATGGGAAAGGCTTTTGCATGAAACCGAGTCGGAAAATATCCGCGCGAAAATTAGGCAATTTATGAAAACCGATGTCTGTTCCGAATGCAAAGGTAAGCGCCTCAAAAAAGAAAGCCTCGCGATCAAAATCGACGGGCTGAATATCATGGAGATGACGGCGCTGCCGGTTGAAGAAGCGGTGCCATATTTTGATAAACTTAATTTTTCTGAAAAGTTACGTTCAGTAACGGATCCCATCATGAAGGAAATCCGTTTGCGGTTGCGATTTTTACTGAATGTCGGATTGGGTTACATCAGTTTAGACCGTACTGTGAATACTTTGTCGGGCGGAGAACTGCAGCGCATTCGATTGGCGGCGCAGCTAGGGTTGGGGCTGACGGGCGTCTTGTATGTCTTGGATGAACCGAGTATCGGACTTCATCCCCGCGACCATGAGAAATTATTGCTTTCACTTGAAAATCTGCGGGATCAGGGGAATACAATTATTATCGTGGAGCATGATGAAGAAACTATGCTGCGCGCGGATTATTTTATCGATATCGGGCCGGGTGCCGGTGTTCACGGCGGTGAAGTTCTCTGTGCCGGTCCGATTCAGGAGATTCTGAAGGCATGTAATTCAGTTACAGTTGATTATTTGACAGGCAAAAAGAAAATAAAAGTCGACAAGCCGCGGCTGGATTTTAAAAAATTTCCCAAAATGATCTTAGTCGGATGCGAAGAACACAATTTAAAGAAAATAGACGCTGTTTTCCCGTTGGGGTTATTAACATGCGTGACCGGCGTATCTGGGTCGGGAAAGAGCACGCTTGTGCATGATACGCTTTACAAGGCTTTGCATAACCGTCTTTGGAAAACGGATTATGCGGTGGGTAAATATAAAAAATTTGATGGAGCGGAAAAAATTGAACGCATTGTGGAAATTGACCAGTCGCCGATCGGGCGTACGCCGCGTTCGATTCCCGCAACCTATACCGATGTTTTCACCATGATCAGGCAGATGTTCGGCAATGTTGAGTTGGCGCGGCTTCGGAATTATAAGCCGTCACATTTCAGTTTTAATTTAAAAGGCGGCCGCTGCGAGGTTTGCCGCGGCGAAGGGCTGATGAAGCTTGAAATGAGTTTTATGCCGGATGTTTATGTAACCTGCGAATCATGCCAGGGCAAGCGCTACACAGATTCTTTGCTTGAAGTCCGCTATCACGAAAAGAATATTGCCGAAGTTTTGGATATGCCGATTACGGAAGCAGCCTTATTTTTTGATTCGATCAGCACGGTCCGTGACAAACTTTTATTGCTCGAACGTCTCGGTTTGGGTTATGTCAAATTAGGGCAGCCTTCTACCACGCTTTCCGGCGGTGAAGCTCAGCGCATTAAAATTGCCGCGGAACTGGGCAAGAAAACAGCGGGACCGACGGTTTATTTATTGGATGAACCGACTACAGGGCTTCATTTTGAAGATGTGGCCAAGCTTTTAAACGCGCTTTTTGACCTTCGCGATCAAGGGCATACCGTGATTGTGATCGAACATCATTCGGATGTGATTCGCAATGCCGACTATGTCATGGATTTGGGGCCTGAAGGCGGGGTTCGGGGAGGAAGCATGCTTTTTCAGGGATCTCCGGTGGATTTGGCCGATTGCAAACAATCTTATACAGGCCGGTTTTTAAAAAAATCCAAGAAAACTTTGAATTGAGGGTTTTTCAAGATTCCTGTTGTGCTATACTTTTTGCAAGTATTAAGGCAAGTATTAAGGCAAGTATTTTTCTGATTAGATTTGAGCGCTTCACTTCAAACTAAGGATTGCCCCATGATTACCGAAATAGGGATTGTTGCCGGAGAAATTTGGAATTTGCTGGATAAGAAACAATCAGCTCCGATTGATACGATCGTGGATAGTCTCAAGCATAATCGTGATTTGGTATTGATGAGTTTAGGATGGCTTTCTCGCGAAGGGCATGTGACGCTTGCGCCAACCGATAAAGGGTTGATAGCGACGCTCAATAAGCGCTAATCTTAGCCGGCGCATGAAGTTTGTTTGCATATTAACCACCGCTCCGGATCTGCCTACGGCCCGAAAACTTTCCCGGTCCCTTTTAAAAAATAAACTCGCCGCCTGCATTAGCTTAATTCCCTTGATCGAATCGAGCTATGTCTGGAAGGGAAAGATTGAAAAATCAAAAGAAGTACAGCTTCTAATCAAAACCCGAGCAAAACTTTTCAACAAAATAGAAAAATTTTTCTTAAAAAATCATTCCTATGAAGTTCCGGAAATGATTCAGCTGCCAATCACGGCAGGTTCGGCGGCTTATTTGAAATGGGTCCAAAATTCAACTGCCTTCCCAACCCCCGGGGTTAGGAAACCTTCCTAACCCCGGGGGTTGGGAAGGTTAAGTCTTCTTACTATCCAACCGTAATAACATATCCATGGCACGAAAAAAGAAAAAATCATTATTGGGTAAATTCGCGAATTGGGTCAAAGGCTCCATTGAGAAATTTGCCGCGGAGGGTTTTTCGAAAAAAGGGCTCAAGAAAAGATCTCAAGCCGTGCCTTCTTTTCTGAAGATTCGAAAAAAAAAGAAAGTCACCGTGAAATTAAAGCCAAAAAAGCGCGCCGCTGTAAAAAAATTAAAATCTATAAAATCTACCACCGCGAAGAAAAGCAAACTCAAAAAGCAACCGGCTAAGGTTCAGGTTTCTGTGGTTGGGTTGAAAACCCAGAAAAAAAATAAAGCCAAACCGGTAAAGTTTGTAAATAAGTCAAACCCGAAGAAAACTCCCGGTGTTAGGAGAGCGCTCCTAACACCGGGAGTTGGCGTGGTTGCTAAAACGCCGGGTGTATTTGTAGGTAAAATCGCGCATTATTTTGACAAATCCAAAGCTTGTGCTTTTAAAATTGATAATACTGAACTCAAGCAGGGCGCTATGATTCGTATTGTGGGCTCTTCCACAGATTTTAAAATGAAAATAAAATCGATTCAGATTAACCGCATTCCCGTTCCCAGCGGCAAGACCGGTGAAGATATCGGGATTGGTGTGACAAAGCCGGTTGAAGTCGGAGACTCAGTCTATCTTTTGAGTGATAAGTCGTAAGTTGTAAGTAATAAGGCAGCGTACAACTTATTACTTAAAGCTTAGAGCTTTAAATCTTGGAAGGCGATATTGCGACGAATACCTTGGCTGCTTTTGCGTTTTCATTCACGATTTGATGCGGATAAGAAGCGTCGAAGTAAAAAGTATCGCCTGATTTCAGATCAAATTCCTCTTTCTCAAGTTTAACTTTGACCGAGCCTTCCTGAACCCAAATAAATTTTTCAATTCCGCGTTCTTTTTTTTCTTTTTCTGTTTCGGTCCCGGCGCCCAATTCGATCAGAATGGGCGTTATTTTTTTGTCGCCGGCCTGTTGTGTAAGCAACGTGATTTTTACATTCTTGCTATGAACCGTACCTTTACGTTGATCTTCTTCATTAACATAGGCCGTTTTAGAAGCGCGGTCATCAATATCTTGATAAAGCTCCGAAAGTCCCACACCGATGACTTCAGCAATTTTGGCATGACTTTCAATGGTTCCGATCATGACACCGGTTTCAATTCGGGAAAGCGTCGCCTGAGCAACGCCCGTTTTTTCGGCAATCTCGACAAGGGTTAGCCCTTTTTGTTTGCGAAGTTCGCGCATCCTTAAGCCAAGATTTTTAAGCATATGTTTTCCTTAATCGTCGAAGAGCGTTAAACTAAAGCGCAGTTCCATCCTATAGAAATTCCTTTTGACGTCAAGAAAAGATTGCTTAAATCTAATATGATAATAAGTAATAATAATATTGACATAAAACAAATATTATGTTAATTTTCCATCATATCCAATTAACAATAAAGGAGGATATTTATGATCATCTTAAAAATGGTTCGAAACAGCGTTATTGCGATGGCTTTAGCCTTTGCCATGAGCTCAGGGGTTTTTGCGGCGTATGCCGCTCCGGAGTCCAAGGCGGCGGTACAAGCCCCGGTAAACCTGAATCAGGCATCAGCGGAAGAGCTGATCGCACTAAAGGGAATCGGTCCTAAAATGGCA
>JAYSWD010000071.1:0-19065 GCA_043718225.1 Candidatus Omnitrophota bacterium | reverse complement strand
GTATCTATGCAGTCTAAGAAGCTTCAGCTTTCGGCCTCCGATAAGCGTCAGCTGCTTCAAATCATCGATGGGTTTTCACGCGCCCGTATTTTGGGTATAGGGGACTTTATTCTCGATAAATTTGTTTGGGGCAGCGTCAGCCGTATTTCCCCCGAAGCTCCGGTTCCGGTAGTGAATGTGAAACGCGAATCTTATATGCCGGGCGGTTCGCTCAATGTTGCCAATAATATTCGTACTCTTGGCGCCCAAATTTATCCCTGCGGCGTAGTCGGCCGCGATATTGAAGGGCGTGTGCTGGTTAAAACCATGCGCCGCGAAGGGATTGAAACCGGCGGAGTCGTGGTTGATTCCAAACGCCCCACATCATTGAAAACCCGGATTATCGCGCATTCGCAGCAAGTCGTTCGCTATGACCGCGAAAGCACGGAAAATGTTTCGCCGCAGGATTTAAAAAAAATTCTGCATTTTGTTGAAAAAAAAATCGCTGATGCCAATGTGGTGATTATCGAAGATTATGGCAAAGGCGTGATCCAGCCGCATTTTGTGACTCAAATCATCCGGCTCGCGAAGCGTTTTCGTAAACCGGTGTTAGTGGACCCCAAAGAAAAGAATTTTTCGTTTTATAAAGGCGCGACAGGCATGACTCCGAACCGCAAAGAAGCTTATGCCGGATATGAAAGTTTATTTGGCACGCCGCGTGAAGTCCCGTCGCTTGAGACGGTCGGCTGGGGCTTAGTTAAAAAATTACAGCTGGAATTTATCATGATTACTTTGGGCGAAGACGGAATGGCTCTTTTCCAAAGAGGAAAGAAATCGGTTGTATCGATTCCGACGACGGCGCAGGAAGTTTATGATGTTTCCGGCGCCGGTGATACCGTGATCGCGGTGCTTGCATTGGCAATGGCGGTACGCGCACCGATGGCGCAAGCGGCAATGATTTCGAATTTAGCGGCAGGTGTTGTTGTGGGCAAATTAGGCACCGCAACAACGACAGTCGAAGAATTGCGCTCACGCGTAAAAGAGCTGTAATGTTATCCGGTAAGTTTTGCGACAAACTTTTTTTGCGGCAATTTTATGGGCAGACATCCCAAAAACTTACCGGATGTTTGGCTTAAAGGTTAAGGTAAAGTGAAAGCTATTGGAGTTATTCCGGCACGGCTGGGTTCAACACGGCTTGCGAATAAAGTTTTGCTTCCGATCGCCGGTAAAACGATGATTCAGCATGTTTGGGAGCAGGCAACGCGAATTCGCGGCTTAGATGGCATTTGGATTGCATGCGATGATCTGAAGATTGCGGAGGTTGTCGCAAAGTTCGGCGGGAAATGCATTATGACCCGTGTGGACCATCCGAACGGAACTTCAAGAATCGCTGAAGCCTTGGAAAAACTGAAAGCGGAAAAGATTGAAGTGGAGGTTGTGATCAACATTCAGGGTGATCAGCCGCTTTTGGACACGGCGGCAATTGAGCGGCTGGCGGATATTTTTAAGCAGTCCGCGGATTTGCAAATGGCGACGTTGGCAATTCGTTCCAATAACGCGGAAGAGTATCGAAACCCGAATGTGGTTAAGCTGGTTTGCGATGAAAACGGCCGGGCGCTTTATTTTTCGCGTGCACCCATGCCGTTTTGGCGTGATTCGCAGAAAACGCCGGAATTTTGGAAACATATCGGTGTGTATGGTTATCGCCGGGATTTTTTGAAGAAATTTGTGGGTTGGCCTGAAGGACGTTTAGAACAACTGGAAAAATTGGAGCAATTGCGCGTTTTAGAACGTGGCGTGGAAATTCAAGTTGTGGAAACGAAGCAGGATTTTATCAGTGTCGATACGGCGGAAGATTTGAAGCAAGCAGAAGTCCTCCTCGGGGAACGAAAAGAGTGAAGACAAGAATGCATGCCGAGTTTTATCGAGGTATGCAAATAAAAAACAAATGAAAAAAGCGAAGACAAAACATATATTTATTACGGGCGGCGTGGTTTCTTCTCTTGGGAAAGGAATCGCGGGCGCATCCATCGCGCGTCTTTTGGAAGCCAAAGGCTTTAAAGTCGCGATGCAGAAACTTGACCCTTACATTAACGTCGATCCCGGAACCATGAGCCCGTTTCAGCACGGCGAAGTTTTCGTAACGGAGGATGGCGCGGAAACCGATTTGGATTTGGGACATTATGAACGCTTTACGAGCAGTAAAATTTCGCGCTTAAGCAATGTCACAACCGGACAAATTTATTATGAGGTTATTTCCAAAGAACGCCGCGGTGATTATTTAGGCGCAACGGTTCAGGTAGTCCCGCATATTACGGACGCCATTAAAAAACGCATTCATGATGTCGCGCGCAGCGGAAATTTTGATGTGATTGTCACGGAAATTGGCGGCACCGCCGGAGACATTGAATCATTGCCTTTCCTTGAAGCGGCGCGTCAATTCCGGCATGACGTCGGTAACGACAATGTTCTTTTTGTACATTTAACTTTGGTGCCGTTCATCAAAGCCGCGGGGGAGCTGAAAACAAAACCTACGCAGCACAGCGTCGGAACTTTGCGTCAAATCGGTATTCAACCTGACATTTTAATTTGCCGCACCGAACAGCCGCTCGACAAGGATTTGAAAAATAAAATCGCGCTTTTTTGCGACGTGGATGAAGATGCCGTCATTGAAGCCGCGGATGTTCCGACGATTTACGAAGTTCCTTTGCGCCTGAAGGATGAAAAGATCGACCGTGTCATTTGCCGTAAGCTTAAATTGCCTTACAAAGAAAGCAACCTTTATGCTTGGAAAAAAAATGTGGTAGACCGCGCGCTGCGTCCTAAACACACAGTCAAGGTTGCGGTGGTCGGAAAATATATCAATTTGCAAGATGCCTATAAATCAATTTACGAATCTTTGCAGCATGGCGCGATTGCGAATGATACCGCCGTGATGGTATGCAGAATCAGCTCGGAAGAAATTACAAGTAAGAATGTAGCCGCGGCTTTACACGGAATGGCGGGCGTGCTTGTTCCGGGCGGATTCGGTTCGCGCGGAATTGAAGGCAAGCTCGAAGTTATTCAATACGCGCGTGAGAATAACATTCCTTTCCTGGGAATATGCCTCGGAATGCAATGCGCCTGCATAGAATTCGCGCGCAATGTGCTGGGCTGGAAAGACGCGAACTCAACCGAAATGAACAGTAAGACGCGTTATCCGGTTATCTCACTGCTTGAAGAACAGCAGAAAGTAAAAACACTCGGCGGCACAATGCGTTTGGGCGCTTTTCCTTGTAAGACAAAAAAAGGCACGCGCGCGCGCGCCGCTTACGGCAAAGAATTGATTTCCGAACGGCATCGCCACCGCTATGAGTTTAATAACAAATACCGCAAACAATTTGAAAAAGAAGGATTAATTTTTTCGGGAGTTTCGCCGAACGGAAGTTTGGTGGAAATGATTGAATTGAAAAATCATCCCTGGTTTGTGGCGGGGCAATTTCATCCTGAGTTTCAATCGAAACCGGACCGCGCGCATCCGCTTTTTCGTGAATTTATTCATCACGCGTTGCGGTTTCAAAAGGTGGCTTTCGACAAGACTCAAATCGCGCCGAGTCAAAAAACGTTGTTCAACAAGATTCAAACCGCGAAAGCGCGCGCTAAGATTTAAGCGAGGTTATTTTGTCATTACGTCATCAAGTTAAAATTGGCAATGTAGTTTTCGGCGATCCCAAACAATTTGTTTTGATCGGCGGGCCCTGCGTAATTGAAAGCGAAGTTTCGACTTTGCGTCACGCCGAAAAAATCAGCCGTATCGCTTCCGACCTTAAAATTCCCTATGTTTTTAAAGCGAGTTATGACAAAGCCAACCGCTCATCGATCAAGTCTTTTCGCGGACCCGGCATCACCGAAGGTTTAAAAATTCTCGCCAAAGTTAAAAAAGAACTGGGGTTGCCCGTTTTAAGCGATATTCACGAATCGATTCAGGTGAAACCCGCCGCGGAAGTTTTAGATATTCTGCAGATTCCCGCGTTTCTCTGCCGTCAAACCGATCTTTTGGCCGAAGCGGCCGCGTCCGGGAAAATCGTAAATGTGAAAAAGGGGCAATTTCTTTCGCCATGGGACGCCGAAAATATCGTCAAAAAACTTGAGGAAGCCGGCACCCAGAAAATTCTTCTGACCGACCGCGGAACTTCGTTTGGTTACAACAACCTCGTTAGTGATTTTCGTTCTATTCCGGTGATGCGTTCATTCGGATATCCCGTGGTTTATGACGTGACCCATTCCGTTCAGCTTCCGGGAGGAAAAGGGTCGGTTTCAAGCGGAATGGCGGAGTTTATCCCGACGCTTTCACGCTGTGGAATTTCAGCGGGCGCCGACGCGATTTTTATGGAAATTCATGAAAATCCCGCCGAAGCCATGTCAGATGGGCCGAATGCTATGGCGCTCGATAAATTGCGCGGTAATCTCGAAATTCTTTGCGAATTAAAAAAAATAATCAGCAAAGTGGAGCTTGCTCTGAAATGAACTCCAAGCAAGTCAAAAAATTCGCGCTTGAAATTTTAGACATTGAAGCCGCGGCCATTCGCAATCTGCGCGGAAAAATCGGCACGGATTTTCAAAAAGCGGTTCAGATTATTTCTTCGTGCAAAGGGCGGGTGATTTTGACCGGTATGGGAAAACCGGGGTTTATCGCGCGTAAAATCGCGGCAACCATGTCCTCCACGGGAACGCCCAGTTTTTTTGTGCATCCGGCGGAAGCTGTGCATGGCGACCTCGGAATGATTACTGCGCAGGATGTGGTGATTGCGATTTCCCAAAGCGGAGAGTCTATGGAAATCGTGAATTTGCTGCCTGTGCTTAAAAAATTTGGCGTACCTTTGATTGCCATGACAAGTCGCATCGAATCGACGCTTGCTAAGAATGCGACGGTGGTTTTAAATTTGGGAGTGACTCGCGAAGCCTGCCCGCTTAATTTAGCGCCGTCGGCTTCGACAACCGCCTCGTTGGCGCTGGGAGACGCATTGGCGCTGTGTCTTTCCAAAATGAAAAAATTCCGCTCTGAGGATTTCGCGTTGTTTCACCCGGGCGGAAATTTAGGGCGCCGACTGATGCGTGTTAAAGAAATCATGCGCACCGGAAAGAAGAACCCGATTGTTAAAAAAGGGACATCGGTAGAAGGCGCGCTCCTTAAAATTACCGCGGCTCGAGCGGGAAGTTGTACAATAATCGATTTAAAGGGTCGTTTGACTGGTATTTTTACGGACGGCGATTTGCGTCGCCATTTAAGGTCCTATTCGAAGAAGAGCGGCGGCCGCGATATTTTAAAAGTTCCCGTTGAAAGTTTAGGAACTTTAAATCCAAAATTCATTCATCAGGATAAACTAGTGGAAGAAGCTTATCACATTTTAAAAACAGCGAAAATTGACGAATTGCCCGTAGTTGATGACCGCGCGCGCGTCGTGGGCCTTTTGGACGTTCAAGATATTTTGAACGCGGGAGTCTAATTTTTTTTGCTCTGCGCTGTTTCGTTTGGCTCTGCGCAAACGCAACCGGCAATACAGCGCAACCGCGTTAGAAATTAAATAGATGAGGTTCTAGTTATTATGTTAAGACGAATGATCGTGGTCGCCCTGCTTTGTTTGGCGGCCTATATTCTTTGGATTAATTTTCAGGTGCTTTCTCAAAAAGGTATTTTTAAGCTGCCGAAAGCGGCCAAGCAGCAGGATGAAACACAGAAAGTTTATTTCTTTTCTTTCACGAAGTATGACCCGAAAGGCGGAAAGGAAATTGAAATCGAAGGCGATTCCGCGAATATTCTTGCCGAAACCGTAGATTTATTGAACGTTGTCGCGAAAGCTTACGCGGAGGAAACGCCCGTGACCATTACCGCGGATAAGGGGAAATACGAAAAGAAAACAAACATGGTCCATATCGAGAAAAACGTTGTCGCAACCACTCAAGACGGAACGCGGATGACGACCGAGGAGCTCGATATTTACCCCGAAAAGCATATTTTAGAAAATGAAGTTCAAACGATTGTGCGCAAAAATAATATCAATGTGGACGGAATCGGTGCGCGCGGAGACACAAATTTAAAGCGCGTCAAGTTTAAGAAAAACGTGACGGTCATTGTTCAGCCTGATAAAGGTTCTTCCGAGCCGCCGACAGTGATTACATGTGACGGGCCTTTGGAAATTGATTACAACCGCAATATTGCTTATTTCAAAGATAACGTGGTGGCTAAAGACCAGCGCGGAACATTGCACGCGGACGCGATGGATGTTTATTACAGCAAAGAAAATAAAAAGGTTTCCAAAATAGTTTCAAGAGGCAATGTCATGATTGAAAACCCTGACGGCAATAAAACCTATAGTGATAATGTGGTTTATCTTGCGGATGAAGGACGGGTAATCTTAGGCGGCGATACCGAAGCGCTTTATGCGGGGGGATCAAAAGACTCCTTTGGCGGAGGAGCTATCTAAAAATTATGATGGATTTATTGCGAACAGAAAATTTGGTAAAGAGTTATAAGGGGCGTACCGTCGTCAATAATGTTTCGATCCGCATCGGGCGCGGTGAAATTGTCGGATTGCTCGGCCCTAACGGTGCCGGTAAAACGACGAGTTTTTATATGGTCGTGGGCGTGATTCGCCCGGACGCCGGAAAAATTTTCTTTCGCGGCGAAGACATCACCAAACTTCCGATGCATGAACGCGCGCGTCTGGGAATCGGTTATCTTTCGCAGGAGCCTTCCATTTTTAGAAAATTAACAGTCGAAGAAAATGTCATGGCGATTTTGGAAACTTTGGATATTCCTCAACGTGAGCGCGACCTTCGCCTGCGCCGCCTTTTAAACGAGCTCGACATCACATCGCTTGCCAAAAATAAGGCGTATACTCTTTCGGGCGGAGAACGCCGACGGCTTGAAATCACGCGCGCGCTTGTGACTAATCCTTCGCTGTTGCTTTTGGATGAACCTTTCAGCGGTGTGGATCCGATCGCGGTATTTGAAGTTCAAAAAATTTTGGAAAGGCTTAAGGCTCAGGGGCTGAGCATTCTTTTAACCGATCACAGTGTCCGCGAAACTCTCGCGATTACGGACCGTTCTTATTTGCTTTACGAAGGTAAAATTGAGATTTCAGGAAGTTCTGAGTTTCTTGCGTCAGACGTTCGCGCGAAAGAGCTTTATCTTGGCGAAAAATTCACGCTGGCGTAATAAGAATTGTTATTCAACTTAAAGGTGAAGGTGAAAATATGAAAATCACTTATACGGGACAAAATCTAAAGATCGGCGCCGAAGTTAAAAAAAATATTCAAGAAAAGCTTTCGCGTTTTGAAAAATATTCCGACAAACTTGTTGAAGCGCATGTCATTCTTAAAAAAGAAAAATTTATTCTGCATGCCGAAATCAGTGTTTCGGCCAAAGGGCTGAAAGCGGTAGGGAAAGGTAAGTCCGATGAAACGCTTTTCGCCGCAATTGACGCGGCGTATACCAAGGCTGAAGCGCAATTAAAGAAATTTCGAGAAAAAACAAAAGATCATCATAAAAGTGTGCATCGTCAATCGTCAATTCGCAAAGGGCTGAAGCTGGTGAAGGCGGATCTCGCCGAGTCTGAAGCTGCCGAAACCGCCGTTTAAAAAAGGGAGCGCGTCATGAAAGTTACGGAATTTCTGGATGTTAAAGGGATTAAGCTTGATCTTCAAGCAAGTGAAAAGCAGGACATATTAAAAGAGCTGGTGGATATTCTTGCGGATGTAAAAGACATCGGCGATAAAAAATTGATTCTGAAAGCGCTGCTTGAACGCGAAAGTTTGGGCTCCACGGGAATCGGCCAAGGCATCGCTATTCCTCACGGAAAAACAGACAAAGTTAAAGAGCTTATTTCTGTTCTTGCGATCAGCAAGAAAGGCGTCAATTTTGAAGCTTTGGACGGCGAACCGGTTTACATTTTCTTTCTTTTGGTTGCGCCTAAAGACGCGGCCGGCCCGCATTTGAAAGCGCTGGCTCAAATTTCGCGCATGCTGCGCGATACTTATTTTTGCGATCTTCTCCGCCGCTGTGAAACTACCGAGCAGGTCTATGAGTTGATCCGCAAGGAAGAAAACCGTAAGAGTTAAGGAACTATTTTCATGCGGTTTTTTAAGTGGCTATCCCCGGGACTCGGGATTAAACGCTGGATTTTTCTCTGCCTTTCAGGCTTGGGTTTGATCGTTATTTTTGCTCTCCTTACCGTTAAAAGCCTTTCCAAAGAAAGTGTTTTGCTGGCCTCGATTACGATGGCGTCGCTTATTTTCGGAATCTTCCTTATTTATATGGGCATTAAGAACATGGTGCGTATTTTTGTGCGCGCCCTGGTCCCGCTCGAACGCCGTGACAGCGAACTTGTCGACATTATGTATCAAAGCCAGCAATCGCACGGCCTTTTGAAAGGTCCGCGCGTTGTCGCCATCGGCGGCGGAACCGGATTAAGCGCGATGCTTTCGGGTGTCAAAAAATTTACAAGTAATATTACGGCGATTGTAACGGTGACGGATACCGGCGGAAGCTCCGGACGACTGCGCGATGAAATGGATATGCTGCCTCCGGGCGATATTCGCAACTGCTTGGTTTCGCTTGCCGATGCGGGGCCGCTGATTCGTGATCTCTTTCAGTACCGCTTTGAAGTGGGCGAAGGGCTCAAGGGACACAGTTTTGGAAATCTTTTTATTACGGCGCTTTCAAAAGTAACCGGTGATTTTGAAAAAGCAATCGCCGAATCAAGCAAGGTTTTGAATATTCGCGGACGGGTATTGCCTTCCACGCTGGATAAGGTTTCGCTTGTGGCGGAATTTTCGGATGGAACCTGGGCCGAAGGCGAAACCAATATTACGGACAAGAAAAAACCGATTGTAAGCCTCAGAATCAAGCCGGCGGATTGCAGTGCTTGCGCGGAGGCCGTGGACGCGATTTTAAGCGCGGATATTATCATGATGGGCCCCGGCAGTTTATACACGAGTGTTCTGCCAAATTTATTGATCCCCGAGCTTTTGCAGGCGGTTTTGAAATCGGATGCTTATAAAGTTTACATTATGAATGTGATGACTCAGCCTGGCGAAACGATTCAATATAGCGCGAATGACCATCTTGAAGCGCTGGTGCGGCACACCGATCCGCGGATTGTGGACGGATGCTTTGTGAACACATTGGCGGTTCCCGCGGAACTTCTGGCGAAATACGCCGAACAAGGGTCGCGTCCTGTTGAGCTTGATTTGGACAAAATCGAAGCCAAGGGCTATGAGGTCTTGAAAGGGGCCGTGATCACAACGGACGGCCAGGTGCGACACAATTCCGAAAAACTTTTCCAGATTCTTATGGAGCATGCGGCGGGCCGACAGACGCCGGTGTATAAATAATTTTATGCGTGAAAAAAAGCAGATTATCGAAAAGGATTTTGAAATTCGAAATAAGCAGGGGTTGCATGCCCGGCCGGCGGCGTTGTTTGTCCAAACCGCGAATCAGTTTGAAGCCGAAATCGAAATTTTAAAAGATGAAGCGATTGTCAACGGAAAATCGATCATGGGTATTATGACTTTAGCGGCGGAAGCGGGAGTGACTGTCAAGGTTCGGGTACGGGGAAATGACGCGGAGCGGGCCATGCAGGCGGTTGAAAAATTGTTTGAAAGTAATTTCGGTGAAACCGAATGAAATATCTCAGTGGTGAAACCGAATGAACCAGGTTAAGGGAATCGGCGTTTCCTCCGGTTTTGCGATCGGCCGTGTGCATATTTTGCATAGCGGAGATGTTTTTCAAATTGCGCGGCAAATGGTGCCGCCCGATATGATTGTCCATGAAATGGCGCGGTTTGAAGACGCCTTAACCAAAACCCGCGCTGAAATTTTAGGCATCAGAAAAAAAGTCGCTTTACAGATCGGAAGTGAAAGTTCGGATATTTTCAACGCGCATCTTTTGATTCTCGAAGACCGCACCTTGATTGAAGATGTCATCAGTATGGTCAAGTCCGAGCGCGTCCAGGCCGAATACGCTTTTTCAAAAGTCATTCAGCGCTATTTTGAAGTTTTTTCCCAGATTAATGACGAGTATTTAAAAGAGCGCGTCGCGGATATCCGTGACGTCGGCCGACGTTTGCTCGCTAACCTTTGCGGGCATGAAAAGCCGCATTTAGACCGTCTGGATGAGCCGGTCATTATCATTTCCCATGACCTTTCGCCCTCTGATACAGCGTCGCTTGACCGCAGTAAAGTGCTCGCCTTTGTCACGGAAAGCGGGGGTCCGACGTCCCACACCGCGATTTTGGGGCGCTCGCTTGAAATTCCCGCGATTGTCGGCGCGGCGGGGTTATTGCATCAAGTGAAGAACGGTGATTTAGTCATTGTCGACGGGTCGCATGGATTTGTGATCATTGCGCCGGATGAGACAACCGTCGAGAAAATGACAAGGCAGCAGGAACGTTTTCTTAAGTTCCGTTTAGAACTCGAGAAACTGCGCGATTTGCCTGCGCAGACATTGGATGGCAGAAAAATCACGCTCGCGGCGAATATAGAATTTCATTATGAAATGGACTCCGTAATTTCTCACGGCGCCGAAGGCATCGGCCTTTACCGCACCGAATACTTTTATATGAACCGGGCGGATTTACCGACGGAAGAAGAACAATATCAGGCTTATAAGCAAGTTGCCGAGAAAATGCGTCCGCACGGCGTGATTATCCGCACGCTTGATTTGGGCGGCGATAAATTTGTTTCTTCAATGGATGTTCCCAATGAAATGAACCCTTATTTAGGCTGTCGCGCGATCCGTTTTTGTCTGACGCGCCCCGATATTTTTAAAACGCAGCTTCGCGCGATTTTACGCGCGAGCGCTCACGGAAATTTAATGGTGATGTATCCTTTGATTTCCACGATCGGTGAGCTTCAAAAAGCGAATGAATTTTTGGAAGAGTCGCGCCAGGAACTGAGAAGCGAAGGGTTGGCTTTCAGCGAAACTTTGCAGGTGGGAGCCATGATTGAAATTCCGTCCGCGGCGCTCACGAGTGATATTCTGGCCCGCGAAGTTGATTTCTTTTCGATCGGAACCAATGATTTAATTCAATACTCGCTCGCGGTCGACCGGGTGAATGAAAAAATCGCTTATCTTTACCAGCCCACGCATCCCGCCATTTTAAAGTTGATTCAAATGGTGGTTGAAAACGCGCATGCGGCCGGAAAATGGGTCGGAAGCTGCGGCGAAATGTCCGGTGACCCCGCGATCGCATTACTTTTGGTGGGCCTCGGAATCGATGAGCTCAGCGCAAGCCCCGTGAGTTTACCTAAAATTAAAAAAGCCGTGCGTTCGATTCGCTATGACGACGCGAAAAAAATCGCGGCCAAAGCGCTTCAATTTTCAACCGCCGAAGAAATTAGAGCTTACCTCGATCAGCAGGTGCAGATTTACTGCAAGGAGCTGGCCGAAGAATGATGCTTTCTTATCTCGAGAGCTTGCCGCTGCAGGTTCGTGACGCCTTTTTAATCGGGACAAGCGCGCGCCTGCCAAAAAAGTTCCACTCTCAAATTAAAAGAATTATTTATTGCGGGATGGGAGGCTCCGGCATTAGCGGCGATATTCTCAAAGTTTTTTTTGATCAAACTTCCAAAAAATCCTGGACCGTTCTTAGGGATTACCGTCTTCCCGCATGGGTAGACAAATCAACGCTCGTGGTTTTATCAAGTTACTCGGGCAACACGCTTGAAATGAAATCCATTTTTCAAGAAGCCGAACGCCGCGGAATACCGATTATGGTGCAGACCTCAGGCGGATGGATCGCCAAAGCCTGCCGCAAGAAAAAATATATTCAGCTCGAACTGCCCGCCGGATTTCCGCCGCGCTGCGCGATCGGTTATTTGACATTTTCTTTGCTGGCTTTTTTCGTGAATGCCGGCTGGATTACTATCCCGCATAAAGACTGGGAAGAGGTGATGGATGCTGTGGAAGAATTTCCCCGGAAAGAGGCCAAGCTTCTCGCGCGTAAATTATGCGGCAAAAATATTCGCTTTTACGGCGGCGGTTTTTTAGAACCGGTCGCGCTGCGCTGGAAAACACAATTTGCCGAAAATGCCAAAACTTTGACCGGTTATGGCGCGATGCCTGAAATATTTCATCATGAAGTAGAAGGCTGGCATGACCCATCGGTTATGATTCGTCATTCTCTTGGGGTTTTTTTTACGGACAAATCTGACCCCAAGTGGCTGGTTAAAAAGAGAACGGTCGCGATTAACTGGATGAAAAAAAGCGGAGCTTCCGCCATGCTTATTTTGACGCGGGGCGAAGGGCTGTTAGCCAAGATTTTTTCCTTGGTGATGTTAGGAGACTGGACGAGCTTCGAATTGGCCCTCCTCAATAGGGAAGACCCTCTTTCCATCAAGGTTATTGAGCGGATCAAGGCGTCTGAAAAAAGCGCTTGATTAAGCGCCTCAGTCCGATAATAATCTTTCAATGCTTCGAGCTATTTCGGGGCCGCAATTATATGAGGTAAATTATGAAGACCAGACGTTATTTTTTCACATCAGAATCCGTAAGCGAAGGCCATCCCGATAAGGTTTGCGACCAAATTTCAGACGCGGTACTTGACGCGTTTTTGAAGCAGGATCCCAAGTCCCGTGTGGCTTGCGAAACACTAGCGACAACTCACCATGTTACGGTTGCGGGAGAGGTGACGAGCCAAGGGCGCGTGGATGTTGAAAAAGTAGCCCGCGAAGTTATCGAGAAAATCGGCTATAACTCAGACGATGTTTTTTTTAACGGAAAAACATGCGAAATCCAAGTTAAACTGCATGCCCAATCTCCCGACATCGCGATGGGCGTGGATACGGGCGGAGCCGGCGATCAGGGCATGATGTTCGGTTACGCGACGGATGAAACACCGGAACTTATGCCGCTTCCGATCACATTGTCTCATCAGCTTGTTTTGAAGCTCGCGCAGCTTCGTAAAGCGGGAACGATAAAGTATCTTCGTCCTGACAGTAAAAGCCAGGTTACCGTGGAGTATCTTGACCACATTCCGCAACGCATTGATGCAATTGTCATCAGTACGCAGCATGACGCCGATGTAACACTCGAGCAAATTAAGAAAGACGTGACAGAACAAGTTATCAAAAAAATAATTCCCGCACAGTTTTTAGACGCGAATACCAAAATTTTTATCAATCCGACGGGGCGTTTTGAAATCGGCGGCCCACACGGCGATACTGGTTTAACGGGCCGCAAAATCATCGTGGATACTTATGGCGGAATGGGCCGTCATGGCGGTGGTGCGTTTAGTGGAAAAGACCCGTCAAAAGTAGATCGTTCAGCGGCTTATTTTTGCCGTTATGCGGCAAAGAACATTGTCGCGGCCGGGCTTGCCAAGCGCTGTGAAATTCAAGTTTCCTACGCGATTGGTGTTGCCGAACCGACATCGCTGAAAGTCGATACTTTCGGAACAGGAACGCATCCCGAAGAAGAAATCGAAGTTGTTGTCCGCAAGGTTTTTGATTTTACTCCGCGCGGTATCATCAACGCGCTTGACCTCTTGCGTCCGATTTATCAGGAAACCGCGGCTTACGGCCATTTTGGACGTGCCGGATTCAGCTGGGAAAAGACCGATAAAGCCGCTGAACTAAAAAAAAACTTTGAGTCGCATAAGCTGACAGCAGTTTAATAAAAACTGTCATTGCGAGCACAGCGAAGCAATCTAGAATTTCTTTTCTGTAGATTGCCGCGTCGCTCATTCTGAGCTTTTCGCAATGACAATCAATGAGTTTAACTAGAGGGTAGGAGCAATGAATATTGTGGCAGAAAAAAAGCAGGATTTTAGAGTTGCCGATCTTTCTTTGGCGGATTGGGGACGCAAAGAAATTCAAATCGCCGAAAAAGAAATGCCCGGGCTGATGTCTATCCGCGAACAATACGCGCCGCAAAAGCCACTCAAAGATGTCCGCATTACTGGCTCTTTGCATATGACCATTCAAACCGCGGTTCTGATTGAAACATTGACCGCCCTCGGAGCGGATGTACGCTGGGCAAGCTGTAATATTTTTTCTACACAGGATCATGCCGCGGCCGCAATTGCCAAGTCGGGCGTGCCGGTATTTGCGTGGAAGGGCGAAACCCTTGAAGAATATTGGTGGTGCACGGACCAAGCGGTTTCTTTTCCGGGCGGCCAAGGCCCTCAGCTGGTTGTGGATGACGGCGGAGATGTGACCATGCTGCTGCATAACGGATATCAGCTTGAGAATGGCGATAAGTGGATTGAGTCTCCGTCCGGCTCTTACGAAGAAAAAGTCATTAAAGATTTGCTCAGAAAAACTCACGCGGAAAATCCGGCCCGCTGGCATGAAATGGTTAAAGAATGGCGCGGAGTGAGCGAAGAAACCACGACCGGTGTTCACCGTTTATACAAACTGCATGAACAAAAAAAGCTTTTAGTGCCGGCTTTTAACGTGAATGATTCAGTGACGAAGTCGAAATTTGATAATTTGTACGGCTGCCGTCATTCGCTTGTGGATGGCCTTAACCGTGCGCTGGATGTCATGATTTCAGGCAAGGTCGCGGTTGTATGCGGTTACGGCGACGTGGGTAAGGGCAGCGCACAGTCTCTGCGCGGCCAGGGTGCGCGCGTCATTGTGACAGAAATCGATCCTATTAACGCGTTACAAGCAGCAATGGAAGGTTATGAAGTCACGACACTTGAAGACACGCTTGGACGCGGTGATATTTATATTACGACGACAGGCAATGTCGATATTATTACGCTCGAGCATATGAAAAAAATGAAAGACCAGGCCGTGATTGCGAATATCGGTCATTTTGACAACGAAATTCAAGTTGAAAAGCTCACTACTTTTCCCGGTATCAAGCATACAAACATTAAGCCGCAAGTTGACAAATATCAGTTTCCGAACGGAAATGCTATCTTTCTTCTGGCTGAAGGCCGCTTGGTTAATTTGGGTTGCGCGACAGGGCATCCTTCGTTTGTGATGAGCAACAGCTTTTCGAATCAGACGCTCGCGCAAATTGATCTTTGGAAAAACAAAGATAGCTACAAACCGGGTGTGTATGTGTTACCTAAAAAACTCGACGAAGAAGTAGCGCGTCTGCATCTTGAAAAAATCGGCGTCAAATTGACGAAGCTGACAAAAGCACAAGCGGACTATATTGGAGTGCCGATAGACGGCCCCTATAAGCCCGACCACTACCGCTATTGAAATTGATTGAAAAGGCCGCGTCTGCGGCGTTGCGGATTTTTTTCGTTCGGTCAGCGTATTACCCCTATACGCTTCCTCAAAAAAAAATCCGCGCCTTGCATCCACAACCTTTTGAATCAATTTCCACACAACCCGCTTGAGCCAATTTGTCATTCCCTTGAAGGCGGGAATCTAGTTAAATTCTTTTAGAAATGATCCGAGCTCAGAAAAAAGCGGAGTTGAAGTCATTAAGAGTTTTATCGAGGGGGAAGTTGTAATGAATCAAATTAACTGGAGAATAAAATGAAGCTAAACATGTCAGCTCGCTTAATTAATATCAGCTTCGTTTTGCTTTTGACTGGTTGTGGCTTTATTTCCGCTCCGAACTCATTCAAAAAAGTTGCTCAAAACTATTTTGATTCCGCCAAACTACAAAATTACCAAGAAGCCGCAAGGCTTTGTGACGGATTAGACCAAAATGCTGTGACTCAAAATCTGAGTGCGCTCTCATCACAGTTTGGAGATATAAATGAATATCATCTTGCTAATACCGACATAATGTTTGATTTAGATTATGAAAAAAAGGGCGGAGCATACCACGCTTTAACTTACGAAGTTACACGAGCGAAATCCCAATATGTCTTTTATGAAACTTTGAAACTTTATAAGCCCATATTTGGCGGACCAATTAAAATCGTTGCCATTGATGTGAAGTCCGACGCTTTGTTGGCGAGGAATATGGAGTCTCAAACGATCGAGACAAAATATTCTAATGGAAATATTAAAAGTCAATATCAGATTAAGAACAATGTGCAAGATGGGTTGACTCAAGAGTTCTATGAAAGCGGAAAAATTCACAGCGAGGTTCAATATAAGAACGGCATGCTTCATGGTGAAAGCAAAACGTATTATGAAAGCGGTGAGCTACAAGGAGTGGCGATTTTTAAGGAAGGGAAGCCTGATGGAATGGGGAAGTACTACCATAAAAACGGAAAAATTAAACTAGGAGGTTTATTTAAGAATGGTATGCGTGAGGGGCAATTTAATGAATATAACGAAGACGGAACACTTAAGGATCAAAAAACGTATATCAATGGCGAGATGATTAGCGGAGCGGCAGATCAAACTATTTCTACCACTCAGCCTCATCAAGAGGCGAATTGACAGGGAAAAACCGAACGCCGAAGACTAGACGCTGTCCGGGGGAAACGTTAACAACGGCTCAGAGCTCATAAATCGGAGTCAGAGTTTGATGCTTGTCTTGAGAGTCCTTGAGTTGTGGTTCTGATTTCTGATCTTTAATTTTTGAACTAGATTCCCCGCCTTCGCGGGAATGTCAGCGGTTTAAAATTCGCCGTCCTTGATTTGTCGTATAAGTAAAGTTATGATGCAAGCCGTTCTCAAAGTCGTTAGTCCGACGCGCAGCAGTCGTCCCTGCGAAAGCAGGGATCTTAGTTTTAGTTTGTAGTCTCCGGTCCCTTGTCTCTGGTCTGATAAAGTTTGGGAGTATAAATGTCATTAGGTTTTGCGATTTTTTTTGGTCTCATTGTTTGGTTTGTTTTACGGTGTTTAATCTCCGGGTTTTACACTGTTGATCAAAATCAGCGCGCGGTTGTGACTACGTTCGGAAAAGCTCCCCGCTTTGGCGATCAAAAAACAACCAATGACCCGATGGCGGACAGTTTGCGGTCCGATGAAAAAGAACGTTACGCCTATCCGCTTCTGCGTGTGACTCCTCCCGGCCTTCATTTTAAATTTCCATGGCAAAATGTTTTTAAAGTTTCCATCGCGACTCAAACCGTCAATATCGCCTTCGACCCGGATTCTCCATCAGCCAATCAGGAGGGAACCGTACTAGAAGCAGTAACCAAAGATCAATTGAACACAGGCCTTAAAGGCCAAATTCGCTATGCGGTGAATGAGAAGAATCTGTACGCTTGTTTGTTCGGAGTAAAAAGGCCGGTCTCCCATGTGATGGGGTATTTTGTCTCTATTTTGCGTGAACGCATCGCAAACTTTGAAGCGCCAGCGGCGGCTGCTTTTGCCTCTGAGCATTCTGCTCAACCGACGGCTTCGAGCCATATTCCCGGTATTTCAATCAATGACATTCGAAAGAATTTGAGCGAGCTCAACCGCCAAATGGAAGAAGAATGCCGTTCGTCCGTCGCGCGCTACGGCATCGCTTTGGACGCTGCATTAATCACAGAAATTGACCCTCCGTTGGAAGTGGAATCGGCATTAGCGGCGATTAATACGGCGCATAATCAGGTATCTTCGGAAATCAGCATCGCGCAGGCGTCCGCGGATCAAAAGATTGTGCAGTCGAAACGCGCGGTTGAAATTGAAACCTTGAAAGCCCAAGCGGAAGTTCAGCTGCTTAGACAGCTCGCGGACCAGCTGTCAATTTTGAAAAAAAACGGCGCTGACACCATGCGGCTTTATTTAAGGAATATTAAATTGAAGCTTTTCAATCAGGCAAAAAAAGTGATTGTTGAGGCGGGGCGGTGATGTTTTTGCTCCCTGCCTGCCGGCAGGCAGGTGTTTTAGGATCAACCCCACTATCGAAATCAATGAAGGGATTAAGAAAGTGAATTTAGAATCGATGCCTATTTTCGGTGTGATCGTTTTGGTAACCGTTTTTTGCTTTGTGGCCGAGAATTTCTTTTTTGGCTTTTTGAAGTTGATCGGAGTCTATGCCATTGTGAATGAAAGTGAAGCGCGCGTGTATGTGCTTTTTGGAAATGTTCTGGGTGTCATCAAAACCGCCGGGCTACATTTTCTTTGGCCTAAGCTGGGCCTAGGGGCATTGATTGTAAACATTTTCGGACAATGCCACGTGCGGGATTTGCGTTTGGACCAGGAATATGTTCGCAGTAATCCCGTTAATTCTGAAGAAGGCGCTCCAATGGGCATCGGAGTTTGGTATGAAATGGTCATTCACGACGCGGTCGCGCATGTTTTTAAAAACACGGATCCGCGCGGCTCTTTGCGTGCGAATGTCAGCAATGCGACCGTGCGCTGCCTTAGCAATATGAAGCTTGGGGCGATGCTTGAAAACCGTCATACCATGAGCAAAATCGTACGCGACCAAATTTTTAGCATTGCCGGTGAATATGGCTATCAGGTCGGTTCCGTTTATATCCGCAAAGTTCATTTTCGCGATAAAGGCATGGTTAAGCAGATCGAAGAAAAAGTAGTCAACCGTTTACGCCAAGTCACTTCCGCGATCCGCCAGGACGGTTCCAATCAAGTCAGTATCATTTCCAGCACGGCGGAAAAAGAAGCCGCCGTCGAGTTTGCGCGCGCCGTTGCTATTCGCTCTGAAATTGTGGGCGGCGAACTTCAAAAAATCGCGCAGGATAAGGATGTCGCGCAGGTTTTATTCGAGATCCTGGAAACTCAGCAGATTCTAGAAGGGGAGGCTGATATTACGCTTCTGCCGCCGGGGCTTCGGGGTGATTTACTTACTCAGCTGACAGCTACTTCTTCTCCTAAAAAGTAACACCGTTATTTCCAACCCAATTGGGAATTCAGAGTCGCTCTACGCAATTCTTTTAATCTTCGTACACAGCTTACTGCTACCTCCAATTCTACAAAGAAATAAATCTTTTTTCTTTTGTCCTTCCGACCAGACCGGGAAACTTGTCCTCAGCTTTTCGAAGGAACCAACAGTGGTTCGGTTCAATCAATTCTTTCGGTCTGCTCAGACAACGGATACTACGTTCCGAACTCGCATCTCGAAAGAATTGATTGAACCCCATCGCATAAAAGTGGGTGGAGGCAGTAATCGGAGAAACAAGGTTTTACACATCGAGTTGCAGCGAAGACACTTTCATTTTACCCAAGTTATTTCCTTCCTCGAATTTCAAAGTAGTTTCCCGTCATAGGGCTTTTCGCGATTCCTC
>JAYSWD010000008.1:0-28759 GCA_043718225.1 Candidatus Omnitrophota bacterium | reverse complement strand
ATGGGCGTCGCGGGAACCGCGCGCGCTTCTTTTTCTTTTTACAATACTAAACAAGAAATAGATGTTTTTGTAAAAGCTCTCTATAAAGTAATCGAGCTATTCCGGTAATAGTTAAGGCTCTGCGCTATGCGCAACCGCAAACAAAGATAAAACATGAAGTACGAATTACTGAAATTAACGCGTGATGTTGTGGCGGCTCAAGTTCCGAGCGGAGAAGAAGTGTCTCTGCCGGAAGGCATGGAAGTGCGGATTACTCAGGCTTTGGGCGGAAGTTACACGATTATCGCCCAAAATGGGCAGATGCTGCGCATCGCGGGGCAGGACGCGGACGCGCTCGGCAAAGAAGCGCTTCCGCCGATTCCGGTTGAAGTGGACGGCAAAGCCAGAACAATCGAAGAACAGGCCTGGGATTGGCTGAAAACTATTTTTGACCCCGAAATTCCCGTGAACATTGTGGAACTCGGCCTGGTTTATGATTGCAAAGTTTTCGCGCTTGAAAACGAAAAAAGCCGCGTCGAAGTTAAAATGACTTTGACCGCGCCCGGCTGCGGAATGGGCGATGTCTTGAAAGTCGAAGCCGAAAGCAAGCTGAAGCGCATTCCGGGCGTCATTGAGGCCAAAGTCGAAATAGTTTGGGAGCCGGCATGGGACCGCAGTAAAATGACTGAGGCCGCGAAGCTCCATTTAGGCATAATGTGAGCTGGCTCAGAATTCAGAGATCAAAACTTAAACAAAGACAGGAGACAAGAGACATGAGACGCCAGACCAAGCAATCCTGTTTATCTCTAGTCTCTGGTCTCAGGTCTGGTTCTGATGCATTACATTCTTGATGGCTATAATATTATCCACAAATCTCCGGCTTTTGAAAAACTGCTTTCGCGCAGTTTGGAAGAAGCGCGCCGGGGCTTGATCGGCTTTTGTAAAACATTGTTGCAAAGCCGCGGGGATGTTGCGAAAATTACGATAGTTTTCGACGGCAAGTCGGATGTTTTTTCCGGGGAAGACTTTTCGGGGCGGGTTGAAGTTATTTATACGATGACGGGCGAAGAAGCGGATGACCGCATCGTTGACTATTTACGAAACACGCAGCCCCGCCATGCGTCGATTGTTTCTGATGACAATTATGTGTGTAACAGCGCCCGCGCTTTTAAGGTAAAATCGGTTCGGGTGGTGGATTTTTTAGGGCTCATGCGTAAACCGGCCGCAAGGTTAAAAATCCTAAGCGCGAAAAATGATGTTACCGGAAAACAAATAAGTTCAAAACAAAGAGATGATATTACGCAGGCTTATGCGGATTATCTGGGGTTAAACGAATCATGAAACAGGCAAAGAGCATTTTTATTTTGGGAGTCGTGGCTTGTTTTTTGATTTTAGCAGGCTGTCAGCCCCAGGAAGAACCCGCGCCGCAGGTTGAAAGGGCGGTTTCAGAAAGAAAACCGAATCTGATTGTCTCTTCTCCCAAAACAATGGATTTAATCTCCTCGCAAACAACCCCCGCTTCGACCTTGTCAACCGCGGTGTCGCCAGATGCCGCGTTTTTTATTCAACCACATTCCACGGTAGAACCCCAGGTGGAAAAGGGCGGCGCAAAATTTGACCAAGCCATTGAAATGAACGGAAAAATACTGACGCTTCGCGGCGTGGCAATACGTAAATTTGAAATGAGTGCGCTCTCGCTGATGACAATTTATTCCGTGGCGCTTTATGTGCCGGCGGAAACGGATATTTCAGGCGATATTCCGGATGTTGAAAAAGTCCTGATCCTTGAGTATCACCTTGATGTTCCGAAAGAAAAGGTAGTCAATGCGATTCGTGAAAGCGTTCACGCCAATCCTGATGTAAGCGGGCCGCTGGTTGAAGCTGATTTCTATAAATTGAGTGATGCTTTTGATTCTCCCAAAAAAGGGGACCGATATGAATTTCCTTACATTCCCGGCCGCGGAACGGCGATGATTAAGGCGCATAAAATAATGACAGTGATCGAGGGACGGGATTTCGAAGAAGCTTTTTTTGGAATTTGGCTTTCGCCGCACGGAAATGATTTGCAAATGCGCTGCGATCTTATGGCTTTGCCCTGTCCCGAAAAATCGCTTTTAAATCCGGTCAATGCCATTTCTTCGGGTTTGGATGGGGCTAAAGACAAGTTAGGAAAACTTAAAGGGCTCATCTCATGATGCGTTTTTTTCCCCGACTCTTTCCTGAAAATCGCGAGAATAAACAATAAATGATATTGCACTTTTTACGGCACGCGCAGGCGGAGCCGCTGCTTGCGGATAATCATCATTTGGATTGTGAACGTGTTTTGACCCGGTCCGGCCGCGAAACCATGCGCAGCGCGGCCCAGAGTTTTTTTAAAATGGGGCTGAAATTTGAGGGTATTCTTTCCAGTCCGTATTTGCGCGCCGTGGAATCCGCCAAAATCATTTCGGATGTTTTTGACTTCGAAAAAGAAATCATTTTATCCGACAACCTTGTTCCGGACGCTTTGTTCCATAAATTCAGAAAAGAGATGCTTGCTTCCTGGGCGCAATTCAAATCCGTTCTAATCGTGACCCATCAACCCTTTGTAAGCGAGTGCATTTCATGCCTTTTAACTCGCAAAGACGCGCCGATCGCGCTCGACATGGGTACAGGAACCCTGTGTACCTTAGAAATTGATGCGACATTCAAGGGCCCCGCTATTTTAAGTTCGATGATCCGGGCTGAGGATGCGGCTTGGATGGGTGCGTTACACTCAAAAAAGGGATGACGAAGCGCGCCGAACTTTGTAGACTTTGCGTTGCGGCTCCCTGCCAAACTGCTTTTTTGAAACCTTCTTAAGAATTTTCAAAATTGTTCGGAACACAGAAAACCGCCGAATTAATTTTTTATATTTCAGGAGCAATATGAGTTCTAAAATCCTTGCTGTTTTTCTTGCGCTTCTTTTTATGGTCACTCCTGTACGCGCGCAGGAACTTGAAAAGACTCTCCCGCCGCTTCCAAAGGGCCCTTTGCTGCTTACGAGCGTGACGCCTGAAATGTTCAAGGCTGATTTTTGGATTAGACGCCTCAAAACTCCGGATAAAGTGATCAAGACGAACGAACAGGTCGAAAGCTTTAATGATGAAATTGTCCGGTTCTCTGATGACCGCGTGAATGTTTTTAAAATCAAGAACACGGTATCGGGTTCCGAAGTCAAAGCTCTGGCGAAAAATGAATATGCCGCCGTTTCCGGCCGCAAGCTGTTTAATAAAAATGACAAGTACATTCCCAAAAGTTTTTTTGAAGATGAGATCAAACCCAATATGCGCCTCAGTGAAATTCCCAAAAAAATCAAAGTGCGCTGGGCGGCGGCGGGCAAGTACGCTTCGGTGCGCGCGATTCCGACCGAGGTCGGAATGCTCGAAGAAAAAGGCGACGTTGAATTCGACATGCTGCAATACAGCAAAATTAAAACCTGGACACCGGTTGCTGTATACCACACCACCAAGGACGGCGTTTGGTCGTATATTCAAGCGACTTATGTGCGAGGATGGTGCCGTTCACGCGATTTAGCAATTTTTGATTCCCAGGAACAGCTTAAGTCTTATGTCGTCCGCAAGCGCGATTATCTAATCGCGACGGGAACGGAGATTCCTCTTTTCGCGAACCCCGGATTGACCGACGTTCGCGCGGACGCGAGTATGGGCAGTCATTTCCCCATTCAAGGCGAAACCGCAAATTATTTTGAGTCCCTTTTGCCGGTGCGCGGAAAAGGCGGCGCGGTTGTTTTGGAAAAAATTTTCATCAGTAAAGCCAGCGATGTCTCGAAGGGGCGATTGCCGTATACCCAGCGCAACATGATCCGCCAGGCTTTTAAACTGCTTGGGGCGCGTTACGGATGGGGAAGTTTTTGGGGCGGCCGCGACTGCTCGGGTTTTACATTTGATACGTTCATGAGCATGGGCATTGAAGTGCCGCGCAATTCCAAAGAACAGGGCGTGATCGGCACGTTTTTAAACCACTTTGAGCCCTTCGAATCCGAAGGCCAGAAAATCGCAACTCTTGCCGTGGCGCGCGAAGGCATTACGCTAATACGCATGCCGAAGCACATCATGCTTTATCTGGGCCAGATTGACGGTTTGCATTATGTGATTCATTCGACTTGGGCTGAACGTTATTCTATGACCGATGACAGTAAAAACCGCATCAATCAGGTCGTGGTGTCGGATTTGACGCTGAACGGAAAATCGCGCATAGGGTCGTTATTCCAGCGGATTGTATCTCTCAACGAAGTGGATTGAGCATGTCCGTTGAAAAAGATTTATCTGCTTCGTTGCAAACTGCGCTCCCTTGTGCGGCGTAGGTTTGACTACGCCTCCGCGGTCACTTGCTTGCGCCTTGCATCTAAACCTTTTTGAACGGACATAAATAAAAGAATATGACTTCAAAAAAAATTGAATTAACCGGCTCGCAGAAAATAGCTTGGGAATCGCTGCTCAATTCCGCGCGCAATGTTTTCCTGACCGGCGGACCCGGCACTGGAAAAAGCTTTCTCATTCGCCGTTTTTTTAATGAATCTCCGATCTCGATTGATATTCTCGCTTCAACCGGCGCGGCCGCGATTGTCATCGGTGGGCGGACTTTCCACAGCTTTTTCGGCCTCGGCATCATGCAGGGGCCGGTTGCCGGTATTCTTGAAAAAGCCGCGTCCAATGCGCGCGTCAAAAAACGTATCAAAAAATGCGAATGCATCGTGATCGATGAAGTTTCCATGATTCCTGCTGACGCGCTGGATTGCGCGGAACAAGTCGCGCGCATTATCCGCAAAAATAACGCGCCGTGGGGCGGCATCCGTGTCGTGGCGGTGGGCGATTTCGCGCAGCTTCCGCCGATTTCACGCGGCCAGGAAAAACGCTGGTGTTTTGATTCTCCGGCCTGGCAGCGCTCGGATTTTCAAATTTGTGTTTTGCAGGATCAGGTACGTACGAAGGACAGCTCATTTTTGGAAGTGCTCAACAAAATCCGGGTCGGAAAACTGGATCCGGAAGTCAAAGAGTTTTTAGATTCACTCGTCATATCTGACGAAGAAGTCGAGGATGGCGTTCCGCGCCTTTTTCCGCGCCGTGAGCAAACCGAAAAATATAATCTCATTTGCCTGAAACGTTTAACCAGCGACTCGCAATCTTTCCCGACCGAATACTTGGGCTCGGAACCCTACCTGACGCAAATCAAAAAAGACGCGCCGATTCCTGAGGTTTTGGAATTGAAAAAGGGCGCGTTGGTGATGTTCCGCATTAATGACCCCAAACAGCGTTTTGTGAACGGTACTGTGGGTAAGGTCATTGATTTTTCGGAAGAGAGTCTGGTGGTTGAAGTCGATGACGAGCAAATCGAAGTGACTACATTCGGATTTTCAATTCATAATGCCGAAGGCGACGAGGTCGCGCATGCGATGAATTTTCCCGTGAACCTCGCTTATGCCTCCACGATCCACAAAATCCAGGGAGCGACACTGGACCGGGCGCATGTCGATTTAAGGTCGCTTTGGGAGCCGGGGCAGGCTTATGTGGCATTGAGCCGAGTCCGCACCAAGCAGGGGCTGACTTTATCAGGCTGGACGCCTTCGTCAATCTTTGCTGATCCATCTGTATCAAATTTTTACTCCCTACTTAAATAGCCACAATAATCGTGTTGCCGACTATAGACGATTGACCATAGACTATAGTCACATCTTCAGTATTTCCTTTAAGTCTTATAGTCCATAGTCGATTGTCTATGGTCTTTTTTTATGGAGGTTTTATGCCCAGTATTACTCAATGGATTGAACAGTGCCACGGAAACGCCAAAGCCAAAGGCTTTTGGGAAAAAGACCGCAATGTCGGTGAAATGCTGATGCTCATTACCTCGGAACTCGGCGAAGCGATTGAAGCACACCGCCACGGAAAATTCGGCACCGGTCAAAAAGATACATTTGAAGATGAATTGGCCGATACTGCGATTCGTTTGTTTGATATGTGCGGCGGATTGGCGATTGATCTTGAAAAGCAAATCGAATGGAAAATGTCTTTTAATAAAACGCGCGAAAAGTTGCACGGAAAAACTTATTAATTGAAGCCTCCGTGCTCAAACAGTCCTCAGGCTTCGCCTTGCGGAACTCGCACGGCTGCTTCAATGAATAAGCCTTTTCAAGATTGTGCGAGTGAGGCTGTCAACGGAGAAACGCGTTTCCTGTTTTAAAAACTCCCGGAGTTCGGCGAAGCTGATCTCCGGGAGTTGTGTCGGTTGTTAAGTCATTTTAAATTATGAAAAGAATCCTTATCATTTTGGGTTTAATGGTTTTGCTGCCCGGATATTTATCGGCGCAGATTTATTTTAAAAGAGGAAAGGAGCGGACTATGGCAAACACTCAAAAAGCGTATTTCGCGGGCGGATGTTTTTGGTGCATGGAAGCGCCGTTTGAAAAAACAGCGGGCGTGATCGGTGTTGATTCAGGTTATGTAAATTCCAATGTGCCAAACCCGACCTATGAACAGGTTTCGGAAGGCGATACAGGCGCTTATGAAGCGATCGAAGTTGTTTATGACCCGGAAAAAGTCACTTATGAAGATTTGCTGAATGTTTATTGGACGACGGTGGATCCCACGCAAAGTGACGGCCAGTTCAATGACCGCGGTTCACAGTACTTGACCGGCATTTTTTATCAGAACGCCAAAGAGAAAATGATCGGTGCCGAATCTAAAAAACTGCTTGATGAAGCCAAGGTTTTTAAAAAACCGATTACAGTGGAAGTTCTGCCGCTTAAGAACTGGACCCGTGCCGAGGAGTATCACCAGGATTATTACAAGAAAAACGCGACACATTACAACATGTACAGCGTCGGTTCCGGTCGTAAATCGTTTCTCGATAAAACTTGGGGCAAAAAGCCGTATTGCCCCTTACGTAAAATCAGCCTTTCTAAAATAAAAGAAATTCAAAAGAAATGATTTATTTTGTCATTCCCGCGAAGGCGGGAATCCAGTCTGATAAAAAGTCGTTGATCTTTAGTCGTTGGTCTGTAGTCCCTGCCTGCCGGCTGGCAGGTAATTTATAATCCGCCATGCAGTATTCTTCGCTGCGCGCCTACCTGGCTGACCTCGAAAAAAACGGGCAATTAATCCGGATTAAACAGGAAGTCGATCCCGATTTGGAAATGGCAGAGATTCATCGCCGTATTCGTTCCGGTGGAAGCGGAAAAAACGAAACCGGCAAAGACGGCGGTCCCGCGATTCTGTTTGAAAAAGTGAAAGGCTCGCCGTTTCCCTGCGTCTCTAATCTTTACGGAACCGCGGAAAGGACAAAGTTCCTTTTCCGCAAGACCTGGCCGCGCGTTAAAAAAGCATTCGAATTGAAAGCAAATTCAAAAAACTTTTTTAAGAATCCGCTACGCTATTTAGTAGATATGCCACTTTTCGCGCTATCGGCCTTACCCAGAAAAGTTTCAAACGGCCCTTGCCTTGAATGTGAAACAACAGTTGATCAATTGCCGCAAATCCGCTGTTGGGAAAAAGACGGCGGGGCATTTATTCTTTTGCCGCAGGTCTATACGGAAAATCAAGCCAAGCCGGGCATTATGAATTCCAATTTGGGAATGTACCGTATTCAGATGTCAGGAAATGATTATGAGCCGAATAAAGAAATCGGGCTGCATTATCAAATTCGCCGCGATATCGGCATTCATCATCAGACTGCGCTTGAAAGAGGCGAGCCGCTGAAGGTCAGTATTTTTGTAGGCGGCCCGCCGGCGCATGCTTTTGCCGCGGTCATGTATTGCCCCGAAAATATTCCCGAAGTTTTATTCGCGGGGGCATTAAACGGTTCGCGATTCCGGTATGCGGTGCGCGACGGTTTTGTGATTTCGGTTGATGCTGATTTTTGTATCACGGGCACAGTCGATCCGAAAGCCATAAAGCCTGAAGGGCCATTCGGGGATCATCTAGGTTATTATTCTTTGAAGCATGATTTTCCATTTATGAAGGTTCATAAGGTTTATCACCGCAAAGATGCTATTTGGCCCTTTACGGTTGTCGGCCGTCCGCCGCAGGAAGATTCACAATTTGGGAAAATGATTCATGATTTGGCGGGGACTGTGATTCAAACCGTCATTCCGGGTGTTAAAGAGGTCAATGCAGTCGATGCCGCGGGAGTGCATCCGCTTTTGCTTGCGATTGGCAGCGAACGTTATGTCCCTTATCAAAAACGCAAACCGCAGGAGTTGCTACAGCTTGCTAACGCCATTTTGGGTTATGGCCCGTTATCGCTCGCAAAATTTCTTTTTCTTGCCGCGGGCGAAGATAATACAAAGCTTGATACGCATGACATTCCCGCTTTTTTTAAACATATTTTAGAACGTTTTGATCCGCGCAAAGATTTGCATTTTCAAACCATGACAACCATGGATACGCTGGATTATTCCGGGACAGATTTGAATCAGGGTTCCAAAGTGGTGATTGCCTCGGCGGGGGAAGCGATTCGCAAATTGTCTGAAACAGTCCCTGCTGCCGATCCTAACTTAGGTGAAATGCAGTTTGTGATGCCGGGTATTTTAGCGATTCACATGGCGCCTTTTCAAAGCTATGAAAAAGCCCGTAATGAAATTCTGGCTGTCATTGCTCAGGTTGATCACAATGAACCGGTGAAAGAATTTCCGTTAATTGTGCTTTGCGATGACGTTGATTTTATCGCCAAAGATTTGAATAACTTTCTGTGGACGGCTTTTACACGCTCCAACCCGTCGCATGACATTTACGGTCTGGGAGAATTTAATCAATTCAAACATTGGGGCTGCGTGGGTCCGCTGATTATCGACGCTCGTCTTAAGCCTCATCACGCTCCGCCGCTTGAAGTCAATCCGCTGATAGCAAAGCATGTCGATGAATTGTTTGCCGCCGAACCGGCACTGAAAGATTTCTTGATATGAGCTTTGTCGTATCGCAGTCCAAAATCGATGCGCTTAAACACAAAATGGAAAAGTTTGGTGTCCGCGAAGACGATATCGAAGAAATATTCGCGCGTTCAGGCGGCGCCGGCGGACAGCATGTGAATAAAGTTTCAACCTGCGTGATGTTGAAATATAAACCCACGGGCCTGATCGTCAAATGCCAGGAAACGCGCTCGCAGGCGATGAACCGCTATTTTGCGCGTGTTTTGCTGGTTCAAAAAATCGAAACACAGATTCTTGGCGAGAAAAGTTCCGAATCCAAACGTATTTTTAAAATTAAGAAGCAAAAACAGAAGCGATCCAAACGCGCTAAGAATAAGATGCTGGATGCAAAAAAACATCAGGGCCAAAAGAAGATCATGAGATCAAAAAACTATGCTGACTAAAACCTCGGTTGAGGCGAAGCCGCAGAGAAAAAGTATTGCAGATGATTGAGCACGATTGCCCGTTTGATTGTCCCCATTGTGGCGATGCTATGAGCGCGCGTGTTGACGCCACGGGTGGAAAGCGTCAATCATTTATCCAAGATTGCGAAACTTGCTGCCGACCGATTCAAATCGCCGTCGAATTTGAAGATGACGAGGTTAGCAGTTTTTCAGCCGAAGCCAGCGACTAAAGATTATTTGCCGGAATCTGATTTCTGCTAATGTGAGCGCGGTTGCGCTGTAAGCGCGGAGCTGCAAAAGTCTGTGGGCTATTCGCCCGAGTCAGACTTTTGCTGATATGTCAGAGCTGAGAGATATTCGCGGTTCATCTTGGAAATAAACTTAATCGAAATTTCTTTTGGGCAGGACGATTGGCATTCGCCGTGATTAGTGCAATTCCCAAATCCTTCCGCATCCATGTGCTTAACCATGTTCTGTACGCGTGTTTTGGCTTCAATTTGTCCCTGAGGTAAATATGCGAGGTGTGAAACCTTTGCGGCGACAAATAGCATCGCGGAAGCATTGGGACAGGCGGCAACGCATGCGCCGCAGCCGATACATTGCGCGGCGTCCATGGCTTCATCTGCTTTTTCTTTGGGAATCAGAATTGCATTCGCGTCCGGCACACCGCCGGTAGCGGCCGATGTGTATCCGCCGGACTGAATAATGCGGTCAAATGATCCGCGGTCGACGATTAAATCTTTCAAAACAGGGAAAGCGGCAGCGCGCCAAGGCTCGATAACGATAATTTCGCCGTCTTTAAAGTGGCGCATATGCAATTGACAGGTTGTGGTCGCTTTTTGCGGGCCATGCGGAAGTCCGTTAATCACCAGCGAGCATGCGCCGCAAATACCTTCGCGGCAGTCATGGTCAAACGCGATGGAATCTTTGCCTTCATGAATTAATTTTTCATTTACCACATCGAGCATTTCGAGGAATGACATATGCTCGCTGACATTATCCGCGGCATAGGTAACGAATTTGCCTTTTTCAGAAGCGTTTTTTTGCCGCCAGATTTTTAAAGTTAATTTCATATGTGAGACCTTGTCATTCCTGCGAAACCAGGAATCTTATCTTGGATACCAGATAATGCTTCGCATTTCTGGGATGAAATTCGCACTTTCAACTTACGTTCATTACATTCCGTAAGTTGAGTGCTTATTTCACTTGTAGCTCCGTGTTTGTAAATGAATGCTTTCAAATTTTAATTCTTCTTTATGCAATTCTGGTTTGACGCCTTCGCCTTTATATTCCCAGGCCGCGGCATAAGTGAATTTTTCGTCATTGCGCTTCGCTTCGCCTTCTTCCTGGTATTCGACACGGAAATGGCCGCCGCAGGATTCTTCACGGGTGAGGGCATCAATACACATCAGCTCGCCGAACTCAAGAAAGTCGGCGACGCGTCCGGCTTTTTCAAGCTCTTGATTGAGCTCTTCATTCGCTCCCAAGACTTTGACGTTTTTCCAGAAATCAGCCCGCAGAACCTGAATATCTTTGATGGCCTGTTCCAAACCCGCTTTCGTGCGCGCCATGCCGCATTTATCCCAAACAATTTTCCCCAGACGGCGGTGATATTCATCCACAGTTGTATTACCATTTACAGAAAGCATTTTTTTGATTTTATCCTGCGTTTCTTTTTGAACCGTATTGAATTCAGGCGCGTCGGTTGTGACTTTGGCAGGTTTAACGCTTGCGATGTAATTCGATACTGAGTGGGGTACTACGAAATAACCATCCGCCAAACCTTGCATCAATGCGCTGGCACCCAAACGGTTGGCGCCGTGATCTGAAAAATTAGCTTCACCGATTACAAAAAGGCCCGGAATATTGCTCATCAAATCATAATCCACCCATAAACCGCCCATGGTGTAATGCACAGCGGGATAAATACGCATCGGTTCGGTATAAGGATCTTCACCGGTAATACGGTTATACATATCCAAAAGATTACCGTATTTTTCCTTGATGGCGTCTTTGCCGAGACGCTTGATCGCATCCGCGAAATCCAGATAAACTCCCAGGCCTGTCGGCCCAACGCCGCGGCCTTCGTCGCAAGCTTCTTTTGCGGCGCGGGAAGAAATGTCGCGCGGCGCGAGATTGCCGTAACTCGGATATTTTCTTTCCAGGAAATAATCGCGTTCATTTTCAGGAATTTGATTCGCGGGGCGCTTATCGCCTTTGGATTTGGGCGCCCAGATACGGCCGTCATTGCGCAAAGATTCTGACATTAAAGTCAGTTTGGATTGATAGTCGCCGCTGACAGGGATGCAAGTGGGATGAATTTGAGTATAGCAGGGGTTCGCGAGCAAAGCGCCGCGTTTATGCGCGCGGTAAATCGCGGAAGCGTTACAGCCTTTCGCGTTAGTTGAAAGATAAAACACATTGCTGTATCCGCCCGTCGCGAGAATGACGCAATCCGCGGCATGTTTCGTAATTTCGCCCGTTACCATATCGCGAGAAATAATTCCGCGCGCCTGCCCGTTCACAATCACTAGGTCGAGCATTTCGGTGCGTTCATGCATGGTGACTTTTTTTGCCGCGATTTGGCGTTCAAGCGCTTGATAGGCGCCTAAGAGAAGCTGCTGCCCGGTTTGTCCGCGAGCGTAAAAAGTGCGCGAAACTTGCGCGCCGCCGAAAGAACGGTTCGCTAGATAACCGCTGTATTCACGCGCAAAGGGGACACCCTGCGCAGCGCATTGGTCAATGATGCTGCCGCTGACCTGTGCGAGACGGTATACGTTGGCTTCACGCGCACGGAAGTCGCCGCCCTTGATCGTGTCATAAAACAAGCGGTAAACACTGTCATTGTCGCCGCGGTAATTTTTTGCGGCATTGATTCCGCCTTGAGCCGCTATGCTGTGCGCGCGGCGCGGAGAATCCTGATAACAGAAAGATTCCACGTTGTAACCGAGTTCCGCGAGCGTTGCCGCGGCGGAAGCGCCGGCTAAACCGGTTCCGATAATGATAATTTTATGTTTACGTTTGTTCGCGGGATTAACAAGTTTGTATTCGGCGAGGCGGTTCTGCCATTTATCTTTCAGATCGCCCGAGGGGGTGTTGGAATTTAGTTTAGTTGTCATTAAATTTTTACCCATCCAAAATAACAAGCAAGCGGAATGGAAATATAAGCCAAATAAAGAATAAATGAAACGGCACCGGAAATTTTCTTTGCGACAGGCAAACTTCTTTCACCGAGTAACCCCAAAGATTGAAACAAGCTCCAAAGGCCGTGGCTTAAATGTAAAAACAAAAGCGTCAATGCCGCGACATAAGTAAAAGCGATTTCCGGGCGTTGAAAGCTTAAAACCACGAGGCGAAAAACATCGCGATGGCCGTACATATCCACGCCGTTTGAAAGTTCAGGGTGGGTAATGCGCCAGGTAAAATGCATTAAATGAAAAATAATAAAGGCGAGAATGACGGTTCCGGTAACAGCCATGGTGCGTGCGCCGGCTGAAGTAGTTTGATGTTCTTTTTTCGCGTAGCCGATGGGGCGCGCGGTTCGGTTTTTAATCGTAATGCAAATCGCGGAAACAATATGAATGATAATGAGAGCTAAAAGCGAGATGCGCGCGACCCACAGCAAGGGTTTGAGCTCTTCAAGATGATAGGCATAAGTATTAATCATCGTGCGGCTACCGAAAATCGTGAGATTTCCGAGTAAATGGCCGGCGACAAAACCGGCCAGAAAAAGGCCAGTCAATGCCATGAGTACTTTTTTTCCGATGGATGTTTGAGAAGGACAGTCTCGGTTCATTAAATCACTCCAAGAAGAATGAATTGTATCACGCAGCCGCGTATTCTTGAAATTGAAAAAGTGGTTCTCTTTTCCGCGCAGAATGCGGAATAAAAGATAAACGCGTCAAGTAGTTTTGAAGCGAGTGCTAAGAACAGCAAGCCAAAGCAGAAGGCTTCCCCAGAACGGCAGCCCGATTTCCGCAAGCGGCTCAATCAGAATTCCCAAAGTAAAAAAAAGCAGGCAAATTGCCATACTGCCGAGAAGTATTTTTTTAAAAGACGGGTGAGTCTCCATGTTAAGGAAGGCCGCGGTGCCAAGCAGCATCAACGGCGTGTAATGATGCGGCTGAGTTACCGGAGAAGTGAAAAGCATCACCATGGAAAGTAGGCTGTATTCGGTAAAGCGAGCGGTGGGAACCATGGTTTTATTTTTGAAATCCGAAAATCGAAACGTCGAAAAATTCTTTCCGCGCGCAACCGCCCAAGTTACAAGGCTGAGGAGAACCAGCAGAAGGCCAAAGTTAAGGCTTCGAATGAGAGTATTGGAGTGGTTCATGAAAGCTTCCCGGCTTTTCCAAAAGAGGCGGGTGGCAACCGCGTAAAAAGATTGATTGTCGCTCGCGAAAGGCGTGAAAAGCTCCTCCCACAAATAATGTTTCCAGCCGGAAGCCCCCGAACTTTCCGATAAAATTTTGAAATACTCCAGCAAATACTGCCAGTTAAGCTGAGGAGTTAAAACAAGCGAGGGAAATAGAATGCCAAAAAATAAGGCCCCGAGTAAACAGCCCAATAGCACGCGCCAATTCCGATGCAGAATAAAATAAAAGGGCAGGATCAAAAGTGGACTCATTTTGAGAATAATGGCAAACCCAAGAATAAGCCCCGCGGAAAATTTTTTGCCGCGATAATCGAGTATAAAAACAAGCAAAGTCAGATAAAGGCTGACGGCGCCCAGCTGGCCGCGCGTAAACGTGTTTAAGAGCGGCGGGAGCGCGAGAATTAAAGCGCATAAAACAATCCAAAAACTTTTGTGTCCATTTGACGTAGATTCCGAAATATTTGTGAATTTGGATTGGCCGGAGGTTTTCCGGTTGCTTATGAAACCGGTGCCGGGAAACAAACTTTGCAATCCCAAGAATGTTCCGATTAACGCGGCCATCGAGATGAGGTACCAAAGCGCGGCGTTCAGCCAAAGCGGCAGGGAAGTTACCGGCGTCATTAAAATAGCGAGTAGCGGAAGATAAACATAATGCCAGTGGCGCAAGTTTTCAGCGTGATAAATATTTTCGTGATTATGAATCGCTTCCGCCGCGCGCAAGTAAACTGTCAGGTCGGTGCGGGAAACTTCAAATAAAGCGGCGCGAAAAACAGTGACGGTTCCTAAAATCAAAATAGATAAAGCTAAAGCAAAAAGGCAGATTTTTTTCAAATTTTCAGGGTTTTTAAAGAATGACATAACTTTAGTTTTAGTCGACGCCTTTCGCGCTGTCAAGCTATTGATGATTGCGTTTCAAGATACGCCTCGATATAATGCCCCTTCAGAAATTTCAAAAGGGGTGTATGAAACGAGCGATTAAGTCCAAAATTATTCAGGAAGACATTGAGCAGCTTGCCAAGTCATTAAAAGACTGTCATAAGTTTTTTTCCGGCAAGACTTTTTTGGTAACGGGCGCCGGCGGCTTTCTTGGAAAATATATCGTCCTTCTCTTGAAACACCTCAATGAACGTGTCCTCACCGAGCCGCTTAAGGCGATTTTGCTTGATAATTTTATTACCGGCTATGAACAGGAAATTGTTTCCGACCAAAATATCAAATTCATCAAGCATAACGTCATCGAACCTTTTAAAACGGATGAAAAAATTGACTACATTATTCATGCCGCGGGGATCGCGTCTCCTGCTTACTATACAAAGTTCCCGATCGAGACAATGGATGTCGGCACGGTCGGCACGCGTAACATGCTGAATCTCGCGCGCGAGAAGGAAGTGAAGAGTTTTATTTTTATGAGTTCAAGCGAGGTATACGGCGATCCCGACCCCAAACATGTGCCCACCAGAGAAGACTACCGCGGCAATGTCTCGGTTTTGGGAGCGCGCGCCTGCTATGACGAATCGAAACGCTTTGGCGAAACCATGTGCGAGGCTTATTGGAATGTTTATGGCGTTCCTGTCAAAATGGTGCGGCCCTTTAATGTTTATGGTCCCGGCATCCGCCCCGACGATTACCGCGTTTTACCGAATTTTATCGAACATGCTTTGCGCAAAGAGCCGCTTCCAATTCATGGCGACGGGAAAAACACGCGCTCATTTTGCTATATCAATGATCAGATCGAAGGAATTTTCAAAGTTTTATTCTGCGATGAGAACGGCGAACCTTTCAATATCGGAAATCCTGACCCCGAAATTTCGGTGAAAGATTTGGCGAAAAAGGTCGTTCAAAATATGCCATTCAAAGTGGATATCGTGAATATTGATCCGCCGCATGAGGTTTACGCAAACAGTGACCCAAAACGGCGCTGTCCCGATATTTCAAAAATTTCAAAAGTGACCGGTTTTAAACCGCGCTATGACTTGGAAGCAGGTTTGCTACGCACGATTAACTGGTTTCAAGAAAAATAAAATAATTTTATAATATTAAGTCTGCGTCTAAACCGATCAAAAAGTTTCAGATGCAAGGCTTGCGCGAGCGACTGCGGAGGCGTATTGATAATACGCCGCACAAGGGAGCGAAGCGTGTAACGCAGCAGATGAACTTTTTCATCGGTTTAGGAGATAAAATGGAATTGGAAACTGTCAAACACATCGGTTCGGCTTTTCATGATGATCGCGGTGATATTTTCAATGTTTTTGAAGGCGAATCCCGCCACATCGCCTTGATCACTTCCAAAAAGGGCTCAGTTCGCGCAAATCATTACCACAAGGAAGACCTGCAATATATTTATTTGGTAAGCGGCGCTTATGACAGTTATTCGCATCCTCTAGATAAGCCGGAAGAAATGCTCATTATTCATGTTAAACCCGGCGACATCGTGAAGACTCCGCCGCTTGTGGCGCATGCGCAAAAATTCACGGAAGACTCTGTGTTCCTGGCAATTACGACCCGCATGCGCGAAGAAGGCAAGTATGAGAACGATACCATCGCTTATCCTGTGATTCAGGGCGGTTACCTCAACCAAAAATTGAAGCAAGCCAAATAGTGACAAGTAACTAGTGACAAAGTGACAGGTAATTAGATCCATGAATGCGGAAGAAAAACACGTCACACGTCACACGTCACTCGTCGCCGTAGTGACCGGCGCGTCCCGCGGCCTCGGTCTCAAACTTTCGGAACGTTTAATCGAGCTGGGCTATGTCGTAATCGGCGTTAGCCAAACGAAAAAATACTGGCCTGCCGCAAAAAAAATAATTTCTGCACGCAATTTCAGCCTTATCGCCGCCGATATTTCATCCGAAGGTAAAGTCAAAAAAGTTTTTGATGCAGTGAAAAAAACGGGCGGCAAACTTGATTTACTGGTGAACGCCGCGGCTTACGGCGGAAAATTGCAGCGCATCGAAGAAACTTCGCCGAAAGAATTTGAAGCGCATTTTCGCGCTAATTTACTTTCTATTTTTTTAATGTGCCGGGCCGCTTTGCCGTTTTTAAAGAAAGCCAAAATACCGTTAGTGATGAATGTTTCATCGATGGCGGGGGTGCGCGCCGTGCCGCGCCTCGCGGGATATTCGGCGAGCAAGTTCGGCGTTTTAGCTGTGACCGAAGCTCTAGCAAAAGAAAACCCCGATTGGCTCAAAGTAGTTACGGTTTGTCCGGGCGGCATGAATACCAAAATGCGTTCGGATTTATTCGGCAAAGAAGACGCCGGACGCCAGCAAACGCCGGCTTTCGTGGCTGATATCATGGTCCAAATCTTAAACGGCCAAATTAAATTACAAAGCGGCAGTCATATTGTGGTTCGCCACAGCAAGGTAACCCAAATTATTGTGCCGCCGAACTCATGAACCAATTTCAACCTGCGCGGTTGAGACGCGTAGGTTTATTAAGGGTGAGAAATAATGGATCAGTATAGAAAAAAAACCTGCCGTTACTGTGACTCTCCCTTGGGGGAGCCGTTTCTGGATTTAGGCGCGAATCATCCGCTCGCGAATTCATTACCGCGCCCCGAAGATTTGAATCGGCCTCTTTTTACCTGTCCGCTTCAATTGATTAAATGCGGGCATTGTCATTTGGTGCAGCTTGCGCACGCGGTGCCCGCGGATTTAATGTTCAAAGACTATTTATATGTAAGTTCCACCACCAAAACTTTTCGCGAACATTTTGCCGCGTACGCGCATCGTGTCAAAAGCCTGCTTGAAGAAGTGGACCAGCCCGTTGCGGTGGATATCGGCAGTAATGACGGGCTTTTGGTTTCCTGTTATATGAATGAAGGCATGCGGGCCGTAGGCGTGGATCCGGCTGAAAATCTGGCGAAACAGGCGAATGCCGAAGGCCGGCCGACGCTAAACCGGTATTTCGATGAGGTTTGCGTCAAAGAAATTATTCAAAAATACGGCAAAGCGCATGTCATTAGCGCCAACAATGTTTTTGCGCATATCGATGACATTCAATCCGTTTGTAAGAATGTTTTTGATTTACTGGATGACAAAGGGTTTTTTGTGATTGAGTTTCCGTATCTTGTCACGATGCTTGATGAAATGCTTTTTGACATGATCTACCACGAGCATGTTTCGTATATTGGAGTGACTTCGCTTAGCTTTTTGATGAAAAAATACGGTGCGCATATTTTTGATGTTCAAAAAGTAAGTTCGCATGGCGGCTCATTGCGGGTTTTTATCTCGAAACAAAAAATCTCTTTTGCCGTTCAACCGGTTGTGGGCGAAATGTTGGCATCAGAAAAAAGCAAGGGTTGCCTGGAAAACGCGGTTTATGAAAAATTTGCCGCACGCGTTATGAATTTCAAGCAAGAACTTAATTCATTGGTCGCAAAGATCCGGCGAACCGGGAAAACGATTTGGGGCTACGGCGCGCCTGCGAAAGCGACAACCATTATTAATTTTTGCGGATTAACTTCGAAGGAAATCGAAAATATTGTGGATGACAATCCTTTAAAGCAAGGGCGGCTTGTTCCTGGTGTTCTGTTTAATCTTGCCTCTGCGCCCGAGGGCGCAACTGGCGGACTGAGTCATTCTGCCTCCCTGTCTGCCGGCAGGCAGGTGCGCGACGGCGCAACCGGCTGCATACCGATCGTGCCGAGCGCGCAACTTGAAGCGAAGCCCGCGGATTACGTTTTGATTTTTGCCTGGAATTTCGCCAAGGAAATCATCGGTAAAATCGGTCACTTGGAAAGCCGCGGAACCCAATTTATCGTGCCGCTGCCCGAGCCGCATATTGTTTCTTCTGATTTAGTGAAAATAAAATGACGCTGGGCGGACCGATCAATGATTTGACTGATCTGGTCACGAGCGCTAATTGAAAAAAATACTCCTTGTCTCAGTATTTGAAAGAGGACGCAAGGCTAGTGAAGTACTGCTTAGTTTTCTAAGAATCGCTGGGATAGTAGGCTGGTGCTTTATCAGAATTCCTTGTCAGAAAAGTAAATCGGACGAAACTTAGGAAAAACCGATGTTTGAAGACGAGAATGAATTTCTGCCGCCGCGCGAAGAGGAAGTGCCGGCTCGGCTTGCGAAAAAATGGGAAGAACAGGAAAAGCGCGAAGGATTGATGCGCTGCCGGAGCTGCCAAAAGCAAATTCTTGCGGCGAGTTCATTTTGCGCTTATTGTGGTGAGCCGGTGGGAATGCCGAATCGTTTATGGATCGCGGCAACCGCTTCGGCGTTGCTGGTTTTATTCATTCTTTTCGGAATTCGGATTTTTATCCGGAGTTAAATAAAGATGAAACTGACAGAAATATTTTTAAATAAAAAACAGTCCTTCTCCTTTGAGTTTTTTCCGCCCAAAACAGCTGAGGCGGAAGAGCAGCTTTATTCCGCGGTGGCTGAGTTAAAAAGCCTAACACCCACTTTCGTTTCCGTTACCTATGGCGCTATGGGCTCGACCAGCTCGACCTCTCTGCGAATCGCCGAGCATGTCAAAACTAAATTAGGTTTGGAAGTTGCGTCGCATTTAACCTGTGTCGGAAACACCAAGGTTGAAATGGAAGAGGTGCTGCGGCAGATTAAATCCAAAGGCATTCAAAATCTCGTGGCATTGCGCGGTGATCCTCCAAAAGGCGAAACTGAATTTAAGCCCGTCATAGGCGGTTTTCGTTTTGCCGCGGAACTTGTCGGTTATATCCGCGCGCATGCTGAATTTAGAGACTGGTTTTCAATTGCCGTCGCGGGTTATCCCGAAGGGCATCCCGAAACCAAATCACGCGAATCCGATTGGGATCATCTCTTCTCCAAAGTTAAAGAGGGTGCGGACGCGGTGATTACCCAGCTTTTTTTTAATAACGGCGATTTTTTCCGCTTTGAAGAAGAATGCCGGAAAAGGGGAATTCGTGTTCCTCTTGTCGCGGGAATTATGCCGGTCACGAACGGAAAGCAAATCACGCGGTTTTCACAAATGTGCGGAGCTTCAATTCCGCAGCCGATTTTGAATGCCATTGTAAAGTATGGCGATGATAATGACTCGATCACGCGTTTCGGAATAGACTATGCCTCAAGGCAATGCGAAGATCTATTAAAACACAGAATAGCAGGAATACACTTTTACACGCTTAATCGATCACACGCCACTGCTGAAATCTACAAAAACCTGGGTTTACAAAGCCGCTGAGGCTGTTCTATCCGCTTGAAGGACTAGGCTTTACGCACTGATTTAGATCTTGCCTAAAATAATTTTTTCGCTATAATTCCACACTCGTTCGTAAGTAAGTGTATTCGCAACAATCACGGCTGACTGAAAAGTTTGTCGTCGTCCATGTAAAAAGAGGCTCTGTGCTTTAACGGGGCATGCATTTCGCGCTCTTCTCTACAGGGGTTTTCGAGATTGGTATCACGCGGATCCTCCGAAGCCGGAGTTGTTTTTGATTTTTGCTGAACGCAAAAAATCTTAGAGCAAGCTCTCAATGCGACGGAGGTTTTTCTTTTTTATAAAGCCTCTGTGTTGTTTAGTCTCTGCGGAATTGCCGCAACCGACAACGCAACCGGCGAGAAAAGCATACGAGCATATTTGGAAACGCCGGTTGAGCATAAGCTCAGAGGCAAAATAAAAAAGGGGAAAATCAAGTGTCAGAGAAAGTTACAATTAAACAGCTTTTAGACTCCGGTGCGCATTTTGGGCATCAAACCCAGCGCTGGAATCCCAAAATGAAGCCTTTCATTTTTGGCGACCGCAATGGTATCCATATTATTAATCTCGAAATCACCGCCAAAATCCTCGACAAAGCCCTGAAGTTTGTCCGTGAAATCACGAAAAACGGCGAGACGATTTTGTTTGTCGGAACTAAAAAGCAAGCGCAAGACCCGCTGATGAAGGCGGCGCAAAACAGCAATATGCCTTTCGTGAATGAACGCTGGCTTGGCGGCATGCTGACTAACTTCGAAACCGTCCGCAAATCTATCAAAAAAATCGAAGATATCGATTCGATGGAAACAAAGGGCGAATTCGCTTACGTCACAAAAAAAGAAGCTTCTTCGCTTTGCAAAGAACGTGAAAAGCTTGTCAAGAACCTTTCCGGTATTCGTGAAATGAAAAAACTTCCCGGAGCGCTTTTCATCATCGATCTTGAAAAAGAAAAGATCGCCGTGTTGGAAGCCAGAAAATTGGGTATTCCCATTGTTGCCATTGCCGACACGAATGCGGATCCCGAGCTTGTGAATATCGCTATTCCGGGCAATGACGACGCGATTAAAGCGATCACGCTTTTTTGCGACGCGATCGCGAATGTTGCCCTGGAAGGTAATAATGAATTTCGCATGGGCCAAAACGCTGACGTGAAGCCTGAAGCGGACGCGGGAATTGACGCGGCTGCAGAAGAAGCTCTCAATTCTTCCGCAAAACAATAATACCGGACCACGGCGCAAGCAAAGCGCTAAGCAAATAGTGGTTGGGCGAAAAGCCCAGAACAAAAATATAACCGAGGATTTATGACTGTGAATACAGAAAATTTTACAAAAGAAGATATTGTCAAACTACGCGAATTGACCGGCGCGGGAATGATGGACGTGAAGAAAGCGCTTGTTGAAGCGAACGGCAATTTCGAGGCGGCCAAAGACATTATCCGCAAGAAGGGCCTTGATTCCGCGAAGAAAAAATCTTCGCGTGAAGTCCGCGAAGGACAAATTGTTTCGTATATCCATGCCGGCGGCAAGCTCGGCGTGCTTCTCGAAATCAACTGTGAAACGGATTTCGTCGCGAAAAATGAAAAGTTTCAGGAATTTACGCGGAATGTCGCGATGCATATTGCCGCGGCTTTCCCTTTGTTTGTCAGCCCGGATCAAATCCCCACTGATGTCATGGAGCGTGAAAAGGCCGTGTTTTTCGAATCCGTTAAAGATAAGCCTGAAGCGGTTCGCGAAAAGATTTTGGAAGGCAAGCTGTCAAAGCGTTACGAAGACATTTGTCTTTTGAATCAAAAGTTCATTAAGAATGATTCGCAGACGATTCAGGATTATCTTTCTGAAACAATCGCGGTCATCGGCGAGAACATCGTGATTCGCCGCTTTGTCCGTTTCGAAGTCGGAGCACAGTAATATTTGCGGTGCGGCGAAACTGAATGTTTCGCTCGACACCAACACAAGTAACAGTTTTTTATGCGCGGCTAAGCAGAGCTTAGCTCGACGCTGAACAGTAAATTAGATTTTTTAGGCATCGGGTAAAACGCGAGTTTTACTGTGCCTAAATATGAAGGTTCGATGAAGTTTAAAAGAGTTCTCCTCAAACTTTCCGGTGAAGCGCTGCAGGGATCCAAGGGATTCGGCGTGGATCCCGCGGTTGTTTCTTCGATTGCCTCCCAGATCAAAGATGTCCGTAAGCTCGGAATCGAGCTTGCTGTCGTAATAGGGGGCGGCAACTTTTTTCGCGGTGTTCCAGCTGCTGAACAGGGAATTGACCGCGCGACGGGCGATTACATCGGCATGATGGCGACTTTGATGAACAGTTTGATTGTGTGCGATGCTCTGGAAAAAAAAGGTGTGCCAACCCGGGTTCAAACCGCCATTCGCGTTGACGCTCTCTGTGAGCCGTATATCCGCCGCCGCGCGATGCGGCATCTTGAAAAAAACCGCGTTGTGATTTTCGCCGCCGGAACAGGCAACCCTTTCTTCACTACTGATACCGCCGCGGCACTGCGCGCTACTGAAATCGGAGCGGATGTGATTCTAAAAGCGACCAAGGTTGACGGTATTTATGACTCAGACCCGGTCAAAAATAAGAAAGCCAAAAAATTTGAAAAGCTTTCCTATATGGATGTTTTGAAAAACCGCCTGAAGGTGATGGATTCCACAGCAATTTCACTTTGCATGGATAATCAGCTGCCGATCGTTGTTTTTAATATGAATAAAACCGGCAATATTGTGCGTGTTTTAAAGGGCGATAAAATCGGAACCTGGGTTTCCTAAGGAAAATATATGCCTGTTAATTCAAAAGAAGTCGTCAAACAAATGCGTTTGAAAATGGAAAAGACTTTAGAGTCGACAAAGAAAGAATTCCAGAGTTTGCGCACAGGACGCGCTGCGGTATCGCTTGTTGAAAGTATTATGGTGGATTATTACGGAACGATGACGCCGCTTAAGCAAATGGCGGCTATTTCAATTCCGGACGCGAAAACTCTCGCGATTACGCCTTGGGATGCGACCGGGTTGGTGGAAATAGAAAAAGCAATTATGAAATCCGAAGTCGGTTTGACGCCGATGAATGACGGTAAAATTATCCGCATTACGGTTCCGCAGTTGACGGATGAACGCCGTGCGGATTTGACCAAATTGGTTAAGAAAGGCGCTGAAGAAGGCCGTATCGCAATCCGCGCTTCGCGCCATGAATCGATTGAAATTATCAAAAAGGGTGAAAAAGCGAAAGAAGTCTCGGAAGACGAATCCCGCACCGTCCAAAAAGAAATTCAAAAAGTGACGGATGAATTTACCGCGAAGATTGATGAGGCATCCAAGCAAAAAGAAACGGAGCTTCACGAAATTTAATCTGTGTTTATTTTGCCTCTGAGACTTCGTCTCAACCGGCATATACGTCTATAAACTTGATATTTTTGGTTTGTTTTAGTATTTGAGAGGCCGTAGCTCAGTTGGTAGAGCACATCCCTTTTAAGGATGGTGTCGATGGTTCGATCCCATCCGGCCTCACGATTTTGTTATGACTCTGAGCTGATTCTCAACCGCCGGAATAGTGGCGAGTAAAATGATTGCTTGATGGGATCGAAGTGAGCTTCGCAATTGGTGAAGCTGAGCAGATCGAAAAATCTGACTTAATGTCAGATTTGAGAGAGCGAAGACAAGGCGAAGCGAGTGGCCGACCTGGAATGAGTGCGGCGGCTAGCCGGCACAAATGAAAGGCGCCGTTATCCCATCCGGCCTCACGGTTTCTTTTAGCGCGCGGTGAACAAAGTTCACTCGACGCGCATTTGACTTTGAGCTGATGCTCAACCGCCGGATACAACCGGTAAGATGCAATTTGGTTTTCGCGTCTCCGTCGTCCTCAGCCGTCAGGCTGTTAGAAATGTGACGGCGGTCTGGGACGAAGATTATTAGTTCGGTTAGTTTGAAATTATATACAATTTGGTTTTCGCGTCCCCATCGTCTAGGTCGGTCTAGGACACCAGGTTTTCATCCTGGTAACAGCGGTTCAAATCCGCTTGGGGACGCCAAAAAATGAAAAGGGAGTGACATTAAGTCACTCCCTTTATTTTTTGGCGTAACGCCACTGTTTCAATTTTTCTGACTGCAAAGCAGTCAGAAAGCCCGAGACTTTTGTCTGGGGCATTTTTTTTGTGAGCTCCCAAAGCGGATTTCCGCAATATTTTATTCGTCTGAGGCGAATGGTGGCCGACCTGCAGTGAATGCCGCGACTAGCGGACACGAACAGAGATCGCCATTAATCCGCTTGGGTGTTTCCCGCTTAGTTACTTAGTCTACCCGGAACTCCGCTTACAATTACGTTTTACCGTGCTCTAAATTAGGTATTACCCTATAGGAACAGGTGCTTTTTCACATAGAATTAGAAGGTGAGCATACACACAAAGTGCAAGAAAGAGGAAGTTCAAATGCCGAAACATGACATTATCGATATTGGGGCTTCTGAGGGAGGCGTGCATGGTTGCGCATCAATCTCCAAAAGAATGCCGCCGTTAAAAGAGGAATATTTGAAATATTCGTATCATGAGAAGTGTGCATGGGCTTTTTAAATACCCGATTTTTTAACAACTCCATAAATGACTATTTGCTATTTGGAGCTGTTTTTTTAATTCTTTTTTTGTCGATCAGATTTATCGGCGGCTTTGTCTTTAATAGATTAGGCTCGATCAACGGCCGTTTTAAAGTTTATTTCAATGAAGCGCTGATTAAAAAAAGCAAGCGGCTCATTTTTCCCGTTCTTTATGCCGGAGCGTTTTATTTCGCTTTAAAGCAGTTGTATCTGAATGAAGCGTTGAACAAGGCTGTCCAATCATTCTTCATTATTGTGTTTTGTGTCCAGGCAATCCGTCTTCTTTTGAATTTTATAACTTTTCTCCTGGATCAAACACTGTTCCGAAAAAACGACGACCCTGATTTAGATATTTCGAGAAGTGTCTTATCGCTAGTTCATATTTTAATTTGGACGCTGGGTCTGGTTTTTCTTCTGAACAACCTAGGTTTTAATGTAACGACAATCATTGCCGGGCTGGGCATAGGAGGAATCGCGGTTGCTCTCGCGGGTCAAACAATTCTTGGCGACTTGTTTAATTATTTCGTCATTCTTTTGGATAAGCCGTTTCGCGACGGTGATTTTATCGTGACGCGCGATTTTATGGGCACAATTGAAAATATAGGCATCAAATCGACGCGGCTGCGGTCTTTGGGCGGGGAAGAGCTTGTTATTTCAAACTCAAATCTGACAGGCAGCCTGATACATAATTATAAACGCATGAACAGTCGGCGCATTGAATTCACCTTCACCGCTAGCCATGCTACGACCATGGAACAGCTGAGAGGAATACCGCAGGCGGTTGAAAAAATCATCCGGAATACCCAGGGTGTTCAGTATGACCGCGCGCATTTAAAAGCATTCGCGGAAACGGGTTTCGTTTTTGAAGCGGTTTATATTGTGATGAACGCCGACTATAACAAATACATGGATTTTCAACAGAAAATTAATTTTGAAATCAAAGATGTTTTTGAAAAACTTGGAATTGATTTCGCGCGCCAATACTATTTTCCGAAGGCGTCTTAATTTCGGCCGGTAAAAGGCACTGCATAATGAATTTAATGTAAGCAAATCAGCAAGGCGTGATGAGAAAAATCGCATAAACCGCCTCAATTTGAAGGCATGGTATAATTTTTAACAAGCAAAGCAGAATTACAGCGGAAATCAGCCGGTAATTTACTCGCGATCAAATGTATGCAGATTAAAACGCAGGCGGCGCAATTGCGGCGCGGCCGCGGTGACGATGCCCACCACGGCAAAAGTCAAAATCCCGCCGATTGCCACGCACGGAACCGTCCCGATTAAACTGGCAAGCAAGCCGCTTTCGAGAGCGCCCAATTCGTTTGACGAACATATAAAAATCCAGCTGGCCGCGGCGACGCGCCCGCGCAGATGTTCGGGTGAAAGCAGGCGAATCATGGTACGGCGGATCACAACACTGATGCCGTCAAAAATACCGCTGAAAAATAAAGCGGCCATAGACAGCCAAAAGTTTTTTGAAAACGCGAAAATAATAATACTGCATCCGAATCCCGTGACGGTCAGCAGTAAATTTCTGCCCGCATTACGGATCGGAGGCCGGTGAGTTGCCAAAAGCGTAACGATTAATGCTCCCAGAGCGGGCGCCGCATTCAGCAGGCCTAATCCCTTGACACCCACATGCAGGATATCGTTGGCATAAACCGGCAAGAGCGCCATGGCCCCGCCAAAAAGAACCGCAAACAAATCCAGGGCAAGCGCGCCGAGCAGAGGCTGGTTATTGAAAACAAATTTCCAGCCTGTTCCGATACTTTTTAGTAGAGGCTCGGTTTTTTCTGGAAAAATTTGGGGAAGCGGCTGGATAGCTTTGGTGCAAAACCAAGACAGAACAAAGCAAGAAGCGATCACGCAATAGGAGGCAACGGCGCCGCCGGCCGCGAAAATAAAACCGATTGCCGCGGGTCCTATAATCGAACAGCTGATCCACGTGCTTCCGATCCAGGAACCGCCGCTGACGGTTAAATGTTTCGGAATCACCTGGGTTTCAAAAGCGGAGCTTGACGGATCCGCGAAACCGCGCGCGATACCGGCCAAAAAAATAACTACGTATAAACCAAAAACAGAAATTGTGTGATGGCCTTCCCATGATAAAAAAGCCAAAGCCAGGCCGCAAACACAGGAAGTTGCGCCCGTAATCAGAAGGATTTTTTTTCGGTTAAAGTGGTCCGCGGCATAACCGCCGAAAAGAACCAGCGAAATGACCGGGATGGCCTCGACTAGCCCCAAAAGGCCCAGAGCGAGCGTGCTGCGGGTCAATTGATAGATTTGGAAACCAATCACGACGGCCAGGGCGCGGCTTGCCAGGGTGAAGAAGCCGACAGCTCCGATATAAAGCCTGACATTGGCTAGTTTTAGAGCATCCAGAAAAAAAGGTTTGGGCGCCGTATTCATATCTACTTTATATGTGAAGACAGAACGATTGTAAAATAATAAAAATAAGATTGCGCGAGACAAGTTTTAGCTTAAAATTTGCCCCACGATGAGTGTTCATTTTATCAATTCAGAAACAATTCATGCCGCCGCTCGCATTTTACGTTCGGGCGGAGTTGTCGCTTTCCCGACCGAAACTGTCTATGGGTTGGGCGCCGATGCTTTTAACGCGCTTGCGGTTGCTAAAATTTTTGAAATTAAAAAGCGGCCCTATTTTGATCCGTTGATCGTGCATATTTCCGATGATGATCAATTTGAAAAACTGGCGCAGGTGACGCAAGCCGCTAAAGATTTAGCGCGCGCTTTTTGGCCGGGGCCCTTAACTTTGGTTTTGAAAAAAAAGCCCGGAATTCCGGATCTGGTCGTTGCCGGACTTGAGACAATCGCGGTACGTATGCCCGATCATCCCGCGGCGCTTGATTTAATCCGCGCGGCAAAAACTCCGCTGGCGGCGCCCAGCGCGAATCCATTCGGGTATTTGAGTCCCACGACTTCCAAGCATGTTGAAGAGCAGCTCGGTGAGCAAATCGATTTTATTTTAGACGGCGGGCCCTGCTTGACAGGGGTGGAGTCCACGATTATCGATCTTTCATGCGAGCGTCCTAAACTTTTGCGGCCCGGTGGAATTTCTGCCGAAGAGATTGAAAAAATCACCGGACCTATGGAAAGGCAGATTTCCGCCTCTATGCCCACGGCTCCAGGCCAATTGAAACAACATTATTCGCCAAGAAAACCCTTGCGCATACTTTCAATTGAGGAAATGAAATCTCATTCGAAATTATCGAAGGCCGGAATACTGCTGTTTAGTTCCGGCTCTGCGCCGGAGGCGCAACCGCCGATCCAAGCAACGGCGGTTGAAGTGTTATCTGAAAAAGGAGATTTAAAAGAAGCCGCGGCGAATCTTTTTTCCGCGCTGCATCGTCTTGATAAAAGCAAATCAGAAATTATTTTCGCTGAACCAATGCCGGAAAATGGATTAGGGCTTGCGATTATGGATCGACTGCGAAGGGCTGCCGCTACTTTCGAATAAAAGTATGAGGGATGACAATCAATCCCATCTATCGCGAAGAGGCCTTGTCCTGGTTGTTTTCATTCTAACTAAACGCTAGGTCTCATCCGACTTGATTCGGAGGAGACACAGCGTTGAGGTGTGTTCTAATTCTAATGAAACGCTAGCAATCGCAGTTCATCGGCTTGGGAATGGTCGCACAGCCAACGCGTCCGCCGGCATTTCCGGTAGGCTGGCCGAAATCATCCGCTTTTTCATGAATGATTATAGAACGGTTCGCGATTCCGTAAGGGCCGCTATCCAGAGTTAAACCGGGAACGACAACCTCAATCGAGCCGACACCGGTGGAATCTACTTTAATATTTCCCAGGTCACCGGGATGCGCTTTTTTCATACCATCTTTGAGGACATTGCCGTGCTCGGTTTTATCGGGATTAAAATGTCCGCCCGCGGCATTGCCTTGGTCGCTGCAGTCACCGGTTTCATGCACATGAATTCCGTGAAGGCCGGGCGTGGCGCCTGTGACGACAACACGGATTTTTACCGCGTTTTCCATTTTCCAGAAAGTGGCTTTGCCAGTCATAGCCGAATTGGGTTGGGTGGATTGAACCCAGCTGAAGACCGCGTCTTCTTCAGGAAGAATGACTTTTTTCTGATGTGAACAGCCGGAAGTGAGCGACAGCAAAAGAACGAGAAAAGAAATATATATTTTATTCATAAAGCCTCCGTTACTTGAGGCTTATTCTACTCTTAATTAAAGTTTTTGGGAATAAACGGGCGGGGAAAGGGAGGAGATCAGTGTTTCTTTCGGCGCGACTGCCAAATTTCAT
>JAYSWD010000070.1:0-1992 GCA_043718225.1 Candidatus Omnitrophota bacterium | reverse complement strand
AAGACAGTTAAGAAATCAGCGGCCGCTAAGGCTTAGGGAGGATCGGTTGGGTCAGATAGTTCATCCGTACGGAATTCGCTTAGGATACATTCGCACTTGGAAAGCACGCTGGTTTTCCAATAAAAATGCGGGGGTGTTGTTGCACGAAGACTTGAAAATTCGCAGCTATATCAAGAAGAAGCTTGGCTCAGCCGGAATTTCCAGTGTTGAAATCGAACGCTCCCAGGGGCGTGTGCGCGTGCGGATTTTTGCAGCGAAGCCAGGTGTAATCATCGGCCGCCGCGGACAGGAAATCGATAAGATCAAAGACGACGTGTCAAAGATCACAAAAAATGAAATTTTTCTCGATATTAAAGAAGTCAAAGTTCCGCAGATTGACGCGCAGCTAGTCGCTGAAAATGTGGCGCAGCAGCTTGAAAAACGTATCGGCTTCCGCCGCGCAATGAAACGCGCGATGCAGCTGGCGATGCAAAAAGGCGCCCTCGGAATTAAGATGCAGGTGAAGGGCCGTTTAGGCGGCGCTGAAATCGCGCGCGCTGAAGGCTATCATGAAGGCAAGGTGCCGCTTCAGACTTTTCGCGCCGACGTGGATTACGGTTTTATCGAGGCTTTCACGGCCTATGGAACGATCGGCTGCAAAGTTTGGATTTATAAAGGTGATATTTTAGTTAAAAAAGAGCAGGCTGAAAAACGTTTGGAGCGCGAGCTTCAGGCGAGCAAAGAAGCCGCAGCTCACGCAGCAGTCTCAGCGGATACCGCTGCGGTTAAAGCCTAAGCAGTAATGTTTTTGCCTCGGAGCTAACGCTCAACCGGCAAAAAAGGAAAAGGAATTTATGTCATTGATGCCGAAACGGGTTAAATATAGAAAAATGCAGCGCGGTGCCATGAAGGGCGTCGCGACTCGCGGATCAAGCTTGGCATTCGGAGATTATGCTTTGAAGGCAATTGACCGCGGCTATTTGAGCGCGATTCAAATTGAAGCAGCACGTGTTGCTCTTTCCCGGCACGTTAAACGTAGCGGTAAATTGTGGTTGCGCGCTTTTCCGGACAAGCCTTATACAAAACGTCCGCCCGAGACTCGTATGGGTAAAGGTAAGGGCTCACCTGAGTTTTATGTTTGTGTGATTAAACCGGGACGTATTATTTTTGAAATTTCGGGAATTCCGGAATTGCTCGCTAAGTCCGCTTTCCGGCTTTGCGCGCATAAGATTCCGTTCCGTACAAAGTTTGTAAAGCGCGAAGGGTTCTAGTCCTTTTGTCTTTGCGCCGCCGGCGCAAACGGCAGATAAAGAAAAGAATAAAAATTGGAATAATTATGATAAAAGTTAGCGAAATACAAAATTTGAGTAAAGAAGAGCTCATCGAAAAAGAAGGCCAGCTTAAAAAGCAATTGATGCAGCTTCGTTTTGACGCGAAATTGGGTAAATTGGAAAAGCATTCCACTATTAAAGATGCCCGCCGCGATATCGCAAGAGTTTTGACAGTATTGAATCAGCAGAAAGCGGCAGGAGCAAATTCTCAGACTGTTGCTAAAACCTCGGCGAAAGCGCCGAGCGCAAGTGGCGTAGCTGAGAAAAAATCTCAGCAAAATAAAGCTGAGACAAAGTCTCAGGGCAAAACCGCGAGTGAGCCGAAGGCGCAAAAAAATATAACGGGGTCGAAGGCCCAGAGTAAAAATATAACCAGCAGGAGCGCGTCGTAATTATGTCCGAGATTATTAAAAAAACCAGCAGTGTATTGGAAGGCGTCGTGACAAGCGACAAAATGAATAAGACCCGTGTCATTGAAGTGACCAAGGTTTTTCAGCATTCTGAATATAAAAAAGTTATCGCGCGCCAAATTAAGTGCTACGCGCATGATGAAAAGAATATTTCTAAAATCGGCGATAAAGTGCATATCGTTGAAACCAGTCCGACATCCAAGAGTAAGCGTTGGCGCGTGACGAAAGTGGTGGCAGCATGATTCAGATTCGTTCCATTCTTGATATTGCCG
>JAYSWD010000069.1:0-5694 GCA_043718225.1 Candidatus Omnitrophota bacterium | reverse complement strand
GAAGGACGGACAGCTCGAAGAAAAAGTATTCGAAGGCGACCGCGTTGATGTTTCCGTCCTGCTGATTCATGATCAAAACAAAAACTACCGCGCCGTGTTAGCGGACGCGCGGCTGATTCGTTCATTATTATTCCGCCTTTATTACTTAAAGGGTGAGGGATTGCTTTATTTTAAGCCTTTCTCAGCGCATAAAAATCAGCCGGATGGCAATGAGGTCAGCGTTTTTGAACTTCAAAAAGAACAGTTTCCATCTCCCGCAATAAGCACGATGGAAGTCTAGGAAATCCGATGCTGGCCGATAATCTAAGCATGAAAATTCGACCTTATTACGCGGCAGTTTTGCTTTGTTTTACGGGAATTGCCCCGCATGCTTCAGTCGCCGATGACGCGCGTCAGGAAAAAGGCGTGAAGGTAAATGGTGTGGTTTTTAATATTGCAAAAGATCGCAAAATCGAAAAGATAGGCGGAGTTTACAATCCTGAGGGGATTGATAAATACGTTGACCGAAGATTTGTCGAAATGACGGAGCGCCTGCAAAAAATCGAACTTCAGCTGGATGAGACAAATAAAAAACTGGATATTATTTCTACGCAGCTTGTTGTTGCCGAAAAGACGCCTGTTATCGTGACGAAAGACAATTCTCAAAAATGACCCCCGGTTTGATTTCCGCGATTGTGCTCAATTGGAACGGCAAAGATGTCATCGTTGCCTGTATTGAAAGTCTTCTGGCCCAAACCTATTCGCGAAAAGAGATCATCGTCGTCGACAACGGCTCAATCGACGGCTCTCTCGAAATGATTCGCGCGCGGTATACGGGTTCGATCAAACTCATTGAAAATAGCGAGAATCTTGGCTTTGCGGAAGGCTGTAACGTCGGAATCCGGGCTGCGGACGGAGAATTTATCGCGCTTGTAAACAGTGATTCCGTTTTAAGCCCGAACTGGATGGAAGAAATGGCGAAAGGCATCCAACTCTCTCCCAAGGTCGGAATGTGCGCCTGTAAAATTTATTTTTTAAAATATCAAGGCGTCATTGAAAATATGGGCCAAACCATTTCGAGAGACGGTTTTGGCCGCACCCGCGGGCGCCTTGAAAAGGATACGGGGCAATATGATAAAAGGCGCGCGGTTTTTTGCCCGAGCGGATGTGCCGCGCTTTACCGGCGCAAAATGCTGGATGAGTGCGGCCTCTTTGACGAGAAGTTTTTCGCATACGCGGATGATATCGATATCGGGCTGCGCGGCCGTTTGATGGGGTACGTCTGCCATTGCATTTCGACGGCTATCGCTTATCACCATCTTTCGGCTTCGTTCGGTTTGCTTTCTCCTTTGAAAGCTTTTTTGCTGGAACGCAACCGGCTTTGGGTGGTGATAAAATGTTACCCTTTACCGCATTTACTCGCGTCGCCTTATCACACATTAACGCGCTATTTTTATCATTTCACCGGGATATTTCAAAAAAAAGGCCCGGCCGCGCAATATGTTAAGAAAATTTCTATTTTCAGCCTGGCTTGGATTATGTTGAAAGTTTACCTGTCGACGATTTACCACTTGCCGCATCTTTTGCGCGAGAGACGTGAGATTCAAAAGAAAAGAAAGGCGAGCACGCGCCAATTTGAACTATGGATGAAATATTACGGAGTCAACTCGAAGGATACCGCGCTTAATGAACTTTCTTTTCCGGATTAAGCCCATGGTTTTGCTCCACAACCAGAAAGGAAGTTTGCTTATTTTGGTTTTATTTGCCCTGACTGTCTTAAGCCTGCTTGCCTTTTCGGTGGGGTATACAGTGCGCCAAAAGCTTGACGTTGTTTCCCGGCTTGAAGCGCGCGAAAATTTAAGATTAGCCTCCGGCGCGGCCGTGCAGCAAGCCGCTCTTTTACTGAATGAGAACGGCGGGGGTTCCTATCACTCTTTAAATCAATCCTGGTCGAACAATGAAACTTTGTGGAAACAGGCCAAGATCGGCAGCGTCCAGTATTCAATTATGGCTCAAGGCGAGCCGGACGGCCTGGAGTCGGTTTACGGCCTGACGGATGAAGACCGCAAAATCAATCTAAATACCGCGGCTCCTGGGCCATTACAGGCTCTTTTTGAGGTTGCCGCGGGTGTTGATCGGGAAGCAGCCCGGCGCATTGTGGCGGCGATTCGGGATTGGAAAGATGAGGATGAAGATTTAAATGACGGCGGAGCAGAAAGCAAAATTTATTTAGACCGGCATCCTTCTTATGGTGCGAAAAACGGAGTTTTTAACGATTTACAGGAGCTGCTTTGGGTGGAGGGGATGAATCCTGAAATTTTTTCAAAAGTAAAACCATATTTGACTTTGGACTCGTCGAAGGTCAATGTGAACACGGCTTCTCAGACGGTTTTAACTGCCATGGGACTAAATACCGGCATTGCTTCCAAAATCATTTCATTTCGCAAAGGGAAAGACGGAAAGGAAGGGACTGCGGATGACGGAGTATTTAAGGATTTAGCGGAAGTTTCAGACGTGCTCAGCCGATATATTTATCTTAACGAAGCGGACCGGCTAAGTTTAGATTCTATTTTTGCGACGGGTTTTTCCGTCAACGCCACTTTTTTTAACGCAGCAGTGAATGCGCAAGTGAATCAGCGGCAAAGAATTAAAGTCAATGCCGTGTTGAATAGTGAAGGCAAGGTTCAGAGATGGCACGAAGAATTTTTTTAATCACGGGCCTTTTGGGTTTTTTCAGTTTGTCTGTTTTTTCCGCACCAAAAATCGCGCAGGAAACCGCGGATGTTATTGAAGAGCTTAAGCTTTTTTCGAAAGCCATGGGCGCGATCCATGAAGCTTACGTGGGTGAAACTCGGCCGCGCAATTTAACTTACGAAGCGATCAAGGGAATGCTGGTGGGGATCGGAGATAAATACGCCCAATTTTTTGATCCTTCCATGTACGAATTGCTGCAAATGAGCATTCGCGGAGAGTATGCGGGAATCGGCGTGATTCTTCAAATTATCGAGCGCTACCCGCAGGTGATGTCGCTTCGCCCGGACGGCGCCGCGATTAAGGCCGGAGTTCAGCCCGGAGACCGGATTTTGAAAATAGACGGCGCATCTATTGAGAACAAAGAGCTGCCGGAAGTCGCCAAACTTTTACGCGGCGAAGCCGATACAGATGTGCGCCTGTCCATTTCGCGCCCGGCGATGAAGCAAGAGCTGGATTTGGTGATCAAGCGCGAAAGAATTGAAATTGAGTCCGTCAAAGAAGCGCGAATTGTTTCAGAAGGGGTGGCTTATATTGCCATCGTCAACTTTCAGGAAAATACGGGCGAACAAGTGAATCAGGAATTGAGAAAGCTTGACAAGTTGGGCCTAAAGGCGTTGATTATTGACTTGCGCGACAACGGTGGAGGGCTTTTAGAGCAGGCGGTCGATCTGGCGGGGCTTTTTATTCCGAAAAACCAGAAAGTGGTCAGCGTCAAAAGTAAAATTGAAGTTCAGCAAAAAGAGCATAGGACTTCCGGCAAATATACGCTACGCAAAGAGTCTCTCGTGATCTTGGTCAATGAAAAGTCGGCCAGCGCTTCCGAGATATTTTCGGCTTGCATGCAGGATTATCGCCGCGCCACGGTGATCGGGACACAAACTTTCGGTAAGGCATCGGTTCAGTCGGTTGTGCCTTTGGATGAAAAAACCGCCATGAAGTTTACGACAGCGCGTTATTTAAGCCCTTTAGGCCGGCAGATTGACGGTATCGGAATTAAACCGGATGAAGTGGTCGAAAAAAAAGTTTCGGATAAGCTGGATTTACAAATCGTGCGCGCATTGAGTTTTTTGAGTGATAAAATTAAAAAATAAAAATTTGAACCAAAGGGAAATTAAAGTGAAAAAAAATCAAATTCAGGCATGGCTTTTAGTGATTTTAATGATTGGTCAACTTGGATTTGAGTGGGGCGCTCAATCCGGAGAAAAGAAAAATGTCCCGGCGCATTCTTCCACGTCGATTCCCAGAGAAAGAAATGTACCGTTTCCGCAAATGATGGGTGCCCTTTCTCAAAACATGACACTTTGGCCAACACTTTCACAGGATAACAAAAAAAGTTCGGTGGAAGCGGCTATTTTACTTTTCCGGAATCGCCAGAATTCGGCAATCTTAAGGCCGGCTGAATTTTATGTGGCTCAAATTGACGAGGCAATCCAGGCGAATTCAACTTTGCAGAAAACCGACCTGATGACAATGGTTAAAATGATGTCGGTGATGCAGTATGATTTTTATAATGGCCAGAATAAAGACGCGCTCGCGAAAGAAGTTCTGGGGGAAGAAATGGCTAAGACTGTTCGCGCCCGGCGGCAGCCGAGTTAATTGTTTCGGGCGGAAACGGGGAAGCCGCAGTATTTAACCGAGGCCATTGGCTTCACAGATTCGGAGATCGATGCAAGAAGTTTCAAATAAAAATTCAAAGTTGATTTACGGCGCATTATTTTTAATCGCGCTCAGCACCTTGGTATTGCAGATCACCCTGACAAGAGTTCTGAGTGTTTGCACCTGGTACCATCTTGCTTTTTTCGCCATCTCAAGCGCGATGCTCGGCATGACTGCGGGTGCCGTGACGGTTTATCTTAAGTCAGACCGCTTCTTGGCATCGAATTGGCAGGACAGCTGCGCGTGGGCGTCGCTCGGTTATGCCTTGTCCGTACCCTTACCGCTTTTTTTGCTTTGCCGCATGAATTTACCCGTCGAAATGAGTGTTTTCGCCCCCGGAATTATGAAAATCCTGCTGATTACCGCGGCATGCGCTTTACCGTTTTATTTTGCCGGCATTGTTGTCAGCGCTGTCTTGACGAAAGCAAGTTTGCCGGTCAACCGGTTATACGCCGCGGATTTGATCGGCGCTTCGATCGGATGCTTGGTTGTTTTAAAAGCCCTTGAACTATTAAACGGCCCGCAGCTGATGCTCGCGTCCGGCCTAATGGGAATTCCCTGCGCTTATGCTTTTGCCGCCGAAAGCAAGCTTTGGCAAAAGAAGAAGTTTATAGCGTTCGTTATTTTTGCATTATTGGCCGCCTTGATGATGCAGGGAATCCGGCCCAAGTATGTCAAAGGAAAGGTTGAAGACGCATCCCAATTTATGATTGAAAAATGGAACTCCTTTTCACGCGTCGTGGTTGAACGGGGCAGCGAAAGAGACGCGCATTACTGGGCGCAAAGCTCCGCGGCGGGCACGCCCCAAGCTTTTCAATATCAAATGCATATTGACGGGCTGGCGGGCACGATCATGCACCGTTACCGCAGCGACGCGGATATCCAACATTTAGGATTTGACGCGGTCAACATAGGTTATTTTTTAAGGCCCAATAAAAATGCGCTTGTGATCGGGATCGGAGGCGGCCGCGATGTTCAAAGCGCGCTGCTTTTCGGAAAAGAACGAGTCGTCGGTGTTGATGTGAATCCCGTTTTTATTGAGTTGTTTAAAAAGGATTTGCGGGATGTGACGCACCTCGCGGATAACCCACGGGTCGAACTGGTCGCAGATGAAGCCCGCAGTTATTTATCCCGGACGAAAGAAAGGTTTTCATCGATTCAGATGTCTTTGATTGATACCTGGGCCGCCACCGGAGCCGGCGCTTTTACTTTATCTGAAAACGCGCTTTATACGGTTGAAGCCTGGCAGATATTTCTTAATCGGCTCGCGCCGGACGGAATATTCAGCGTCGCCCGGTTTTATAA
>JAYSWD010000068.1:0-19350 GCA_043718225.1 Candidatus Omnitrophota bacterium | reverse complement strand
AAACTTAATCGGGCTCGTACGGAGATTCCTTCCAAAAAAGACGGATTTTCAAACTGTTCCTCATCGACAGATCTGGAAAATTCAAAATATCCTTAACACACGTCCTAAAAAATGCTTAAATTTCAAAACGCCTCTCGAAGTCTTTCATCACAACCTATCCCAAAGTGGTGCGCTTCCTCCTTGAACTGGGGGTTAGGAGGGTTAGTGGGGTCTGACTGAGTTGGTTCTTGGTTGTTAGTTCTTGGTTCTGTATAATCCCTCGCATGTCAACCAGTCCTTCCAAGCAGCTCGACGTCTTTCCGAATCCGAAGCCCGAGCGTGATTATTGGATTCATTTTGAATGCCCCGAGTTTACCTGCGTCTGTCCTAAGACAGGGCAGCCGGATTTTGCCATTATCTATATTGATTATGTTCCGGATCAGCTTTGCGTCGAGCTTAAGAGTTTGAAACTTTATATGTGGAGTTACCGCAATGAAGGCGCTTTTCATGAAGCAGTCACCAATAAAATACTTGATGATTTAATCGCGGCCATGAAACCGCGCCGGATTAAAATCAAAGCCGATTTTTATGTTCGTGGGGGGATTCATACAGTTATTGAAGCTTCGCATGAAGAATCGTAACGTAAATCAAAATTTAAAACTTAGAACTCAAAAGCACAGTTTAAAGTTCCTCAGATTTCCGAATAGTTTTGGATTTTGAGTTATGGATTTGAACTCTGATCTTTGAGTTTTGACTTAAAAGGGAGAATGTATGTCTACAGCTACAATCGAAAATAAAAGCGCAATCACTTTTAAGGGCAACCCGATGACTTTGATCGGCAATGAAGTCAAGGCGGGACAAAAAGCGCCAGACTTTAAATTGACAGCGAATGATTTAAGCGAAGTCACTTTAAAAAGCTCAGCGGGTAAAGTGCGCGTGATTAGCGTTGTGCCTTCGGTGGATACTCCCGTATGTGATTTGCAAACGAAGCGTTTTAATGATGAAGCGGGCAAGCTTGGCGCGAAGGCGGCGGTTATTACAGTCAGCATGGATTTGCCTTTTGCTCAAAAACGCTGGTGCGGCGCGGCAGGTGCAACGAACGTTCAACTACTTTCCGACTATAAAGATCATTCCTTTGGCGTGGCTTATGGCGTGCGCATCAAAGAGCTCGGACTTTTGACCCGCGCTGTTTTTGTGATTGATGCGAATGATCAGGTTCAATACGCCGAATACGTCAAAGAAGTCACCGCGCATCCGAATTATGACGCTGCCATCGCGGCGGCGAAGAAATTGATTTAACAATGACTTTCGTTCCACGATCCACGGGCCACGCACCACGAAAGATTATCACTTTTATTTTGATAAGTTTGTTGGCGTGGCCCGTGGCCCGTGGCCCGGTTTTCGCGGGCGAGCCGATGTATACGCTTTCCGCCACCGTTTCAGAGTCACATCCGGATGAATCAGCTTTCTCTGCGTATTTTAAACATCCCGCGACAGGCGAGAGTCTTGAGTATTTATTCAAAGTGACCGAGCATACCGGAATGAACGGCCTTAAAAATGTGCGTGAGCTTAAAAAAAATGACCTTCTGCAAATTGATTATTTCAAAACCGCGGACGGCTCGCTGCGGGTTGAATATATGGCGCGCATGAAAATCGAAGGCGCGCCCGAAGGGCTTGATCAGTTTAATCCGGCTGACCTGCTACGAAGCGCGCAGCAAAAAAAATAAACTCCCGTCATGCGGCTTGCTCTGAAACTGCTTTCAATCACGCAACTTTTTTTGTGCTTTTTGCCTTCTTTAAATGCGCAGGATAAATTTGATCCGCGTTTGATCTTAAGTGAACTTAAATATGACACGCAGGAGGATTTGGAAGAATCCCGGCGCTCGCTTCAAAACGCGCTCGCGTTTGACCCCGGAAATCCCGATTATCATTTTGAACTTTCACGCGTGTATGGCGCGCTTTATGATGATTCCGCGCAGGGACGCGCGCCGGTGGACGCACAATTCCTTAACTTGAGCCAGAATGAACTCGAGCAGGTTCTGATGATCCGCCCAAACGATATTCCGGCGCATTATAATTTGGGCGTGATTTACAAACGCCGGAAAAAAATGGAACGCGCGCGCGATGAATTCCGCCGCGTCTTGAAATTGTCCGCGCAAAATAAAAGCAATTCCTCGTCGCCGGTTGTGGTTTCAGCCTGGATGCAAATTGGTGCGACTTATGAAGATCAGGGTTTTTTTGAAGACGCTCGCGAGGCATATGTGAAGGCGCGAGAATTAGGCGGGCCGCGTCCTGAAGTTCTGTCGGCGCTCGAGGATCTCAAATCACGCCAGATTGAAGACGGAAATAATCAGAAAAATTTGGCGCGCAATGACCCTTGGACCAGGCAGTACCTGAGCGGCTCGGAATTTACGCAGTTCGGTTCCGAAGCTTTAAAGGCACAAAGCCAAAGCGCGGGAGTCGGAGCGTTAATTCCGTTTGTCGGGCAAATGCTTTTCCAGCAATTTATGGACCGCCGCAACAAAGTGAATAGTGATTCGTGAAACGTGAAGCGAAAAATTTTCCTGGCAACTCTTCACTCTTCACGCTTCACGAGATAATTCGGCATGATAAAACAAAAAAATAAAATGTTGGATGGAGTTCGGGCCGTCTTCTTCGACGCCGGGGGTACGCTTTTGTATCCGCATCCTTCCGTGGGAGAAGTTTACGCGCGTGTCGCCGCGGAGCATGGCGTGCGGGCCGAGGCGGGCCGGCTCAATCAAATTTTCCGCGAAGTTTGGGATCAAAAAGACGCGCTTTCGACCTTGTCGGATGAAAAAAGCGAAAGAAAATGGTGGCGTGAAATCGTGCGCGAAGTTTTCAGCCGCGTTGAAAAGTTTAACGACTTTGAAGTTTTTTTTAATGATTTATACGATCAATTCGCCAGTCCGCAAACATGGCAGCTTTTTGATGAAACCCACGTCGTGCTCGAACATTTTAAAAGCCGCGGTTACATTATCGGAATGATTTCCAATTGGGACCGCCGGCTTTTGCATTTATGCGATGCATTTGATATTAAAAAATATTTCGATTTCATGCTTATCTCGGCGCTTTACGGAAAAGCCAAACCGCACCGCGATATTTTTTTCGAAGCTTTGCGCCTTTCTGGTGTTCCCGCGAATCAAGCCTTGCATGTGGGGGACAGTTTGGAGGATGATGTGCAGGGCGCGGCGGGTTTGGGTATCCGGGCTGTGTGGCTGAACCGCCACGCGCGGGATGTTTCTCAGCAGCACAATATTGTTGTTATTCAAAGTTTGAAGGAAATGATTGTATGAAGTTTCAGGTAATTCGAGCCACGCGCCATGAGCCACCGGCCACGAAAAAAACACCGCAGAACCAATTGCACGACGTGGCTCTTGGTTCGTGGTTTGTGGAGCGAAACTTTTCATGAAGAAAATCATTCCCGCATTTTTTATCAGTATTGTTTTATTGATTCTTGGAATTGTCTTATCTTTGATCTGGGGCGTAAAAGGCGGCGCATTCATGCCTTCCTCCCTACAGCCCGCAGGCGATACGTCGTTTTGGAAAGATTTTGGATATTTTTGCGATGATATACGGCGCCATTTGCAGAAGGGCATGGGAAAAATACTTATCCAGCTTCTTTTAATTTTCCCGACCGCTTTTGTCATTGGCCAAGTCGCGAAGCGCTTCGGGCAGCCTTCCGTGATCGGACATATTCTCGCGGGTGTATGCCTCGGCCCGTCGCTTTTTGGCTGGATTTTTCCCGATACCGCTCAATTTTTTTTCGCGGAGGATCCGGGGATGGTCCTGCATATGCTAGGTGCTCTAGGTGTGATGCTTTTCATGTTTCTTGCGGGCATGGAAATGGATTTCAGGCTGCTAAAAAATCAAACCAATGCCGTGATTATGGTGAGCCATATCGGTATTTTTCTGCCCTTTTTTCTCGGCGTACAGGTAGCTTCCTGGATTTATCGTGATTACGGCGCTGATACTCACTTTTTAGCATTCGCCCTGATGATGGGAATCGGCATGAGCATTACGGCTTTTCCCGTCCTGGTGCGCATCCTTCAGGAAAGCGGATTGATGAAAACTCCGATGGGGCAGCTCGCCCTTTCCGCGGCGGCGGTGGATGATGTAACCGCGTGGCTGCTTTTATCCGTGATTATCGCCGTGATCAGCGCCTCTTCTATACTGGTTGTGGCTTGGACACTGATCGCGCTCGCGGTATTTCTTGTTTTTATGATCGCGGTGGTACGTCCGCTTTTCCGTTATTGGCATGAACGGTTCCGGCCTTCCCAAAATACGGCTTCCGCGGTTTTACTTTTCCTGCTTTTCTTTTCCGCCACCGCGACGGAAGTGATTGGCATTCATACTATTTTCGGCGCGTTTATCGCGGGCACGCTTGTCCCCAAAGATTCGGAGCTCTCAAAACATCTGATTGAAAAATTGGAATATTTTTGCACCATGTTCCTTTTACCGATTTTTTTCGTTATTTCGGGGCTCCGCACTCATTTAAATTTGCTCCGCTTTGAAGATCTGCCCGTGACCGCCTTATTGCTGGGCGTCGCGATTGTTGGAAAATGGGGCGGGGCATGGGCCGCGGGCCGCATCGCGGGTCTTACAACCCCGCAGTCAGTTTTGATCGGCGCGCTGATGAATACGCGCGGACTGATGGAATTAATAGTATTGAATATCGCTTATGAGCTTGGAATTTTTTCATCGCAGGTTTTTTCGATGATGGTGGTGATGGCGCTTGTGACAACCGCGATGACGGGGCCGTTGATTAATTTTTATAAAAAAAGAAACCCGGAACTTTTTGAAGTTCAAAACTAATAGGTCAGGGCTTAAAGCCATAACTCAAAGCTTAAAACTGTCCGAAAAGATGAAGAGTTTTTAGTTATGGTTTTGACTTTTGAACTTTAAGTTTTGAGTTATAATGCCAAAATTCGAAATTATAAAAATATCTAGGGGGATTTATGTCAGAAACTCAAGTTGAACAACCGGTTTTCAAATCTAATTTTTTGAAAGGCAAGAAAGGCCTTGTTTGCGGCGTTGCGAACAAGCGCAGTATCGCGTGGGGAATCGCGCAGGCGTTATCCAACCATGGCTGTCAGCTTGCTTTTACCTATCAAGGCGACCGCCTTAAAGAGAATGTCGCCGAACTTGCTGCAACTTTGCCCGCAACTTCGCCGCTTTATCCTTGCGATGTAAATGATGATGGGCAGATCAAAGTCGCATTTGATGGCCTCGCGAAAGATTTCGGAAAACTTGATTATCTCGTGCATTGCATCGCTTTCGCTAAGAAAGAAGATATTAGCGGCCGCATGGTTGAGACTTCCCGCGACGGTTTTAAATTGGCTCAGGAAATCAGCGCTTTCTCTCTCATCGCGCTCGCGAAAGCCGCGGAACCTTTAATGGAAAAAGACGGCGGCTCGATTGTGGCGCTGACTTATCTCGGTTCCGAAAAAGTGATCACGAATTATAACGTGATGGGGACAGCTAAAGCCGCGCTTGAATCTTCGATCCGCTATCTCGCCGCGGATATGGGGAAGAAAAATATCCGCGTCAACGGCGTTTCCGCGGGGCCGGTGAATACTCTTGCCGCGCGTGGCATCGCGGGTTTCACGACAATGCTTGATAATCACGCCAAAAAATCACCGCTTGGCCGCAATGTTGAAATCGAAGAAGTCGCGAACGCCGCGTTTTTTCTTTTGAGCCCGCTGGGCAGCGGAATTACCGGAGAAGTTATCTACGCAGATTGTGGCTATAGAATTATGGGTACATAAAAGTTTATGACTCAAAACTTAAAGCCCAAATCCACAGATAAAAGCTCAAAAGTGTTCGATCAGATTTGGGTTTTAAGTTATGGTTTTGAGTTTTAAACTTTAAGCTTTAACTTATGTTTTCCGGCAAAGACATCATCGTATTCGATATTGAAACTCAGAATACGTTTCAGGAAACCGGCAAATCCCGCGCTGAGGCGTTCAAAAAACTGCGCGTTTCAGTGGTTGGGGTTTATGAGTATCTCACCGGCGAATATAAAACTTACGACGAAAAAGAATTAATGGAGCTCGATAAACGCTTTCAAAAAGCGGAGCTTTTGCTCGGATTTAACTCTCTCGGTTTTGACCTTCCCGTGCTTTCCAATTATTTTTTTACCCCCGTTGACCGTTTTCCGCATTTAGATTTGATGACCGAGATTGAAAAGAACCGCGGCCATCGCGCATCGCTAGATAGTGTCGCGAAGCCCACATTGAAAACAAAAAAATCCGGCTCGGGCCTCGACGCGATTATGTATTGGAAAGAAAACCGCATTGACGAACTTAAAAAATATTGCCTGGAAGATGTGCGCATCACCAGAGAAGTTTTTGAATATGGCTGCCGCGAAGGAAAAATCCTTTTTACTTCGACCTGGGATTTTAAAACCTATGAAATCCCGGTGAATTGGAAAAATGAAGCCGAGGCTATTCTCAATCATTCGAAAACGAAGCCTGCCGATTTCCCTTCAAGCTTGTTCTGATTATTTCTGCTCTGAGGCTACGCCTCAACCGCAACTTCTCATTTCCGTTATAATGGCAGCATGAGTAAATTGCCGAAGATTCCATTTGATAATACCTACTCCCGTTTGCCCGAACGGTTTTACGAACGGGTTAATCCTGTTCCGGTTAAAGCACCGAAACTCATTCGCCTTAATTTTAAGTTGGCACAGGAACTGGGAATTAACGCCGAAGGTGTTTCTCTAGATCATTGGGCGGCGATTTTTTCGGGAAATCAAATTTTACCCGGATCGGAACCGATCGCGCAGGCTTACGCGGGGCATCAGTTCGGGCATTTTGTGCCGCAGCTCGGGGATGGCCGCGCGATTTTGCTCGGAGAAATTGTGGGAATCGACGGAAAACGGCGCGATATTCAGCTTAAAGGTTCGGGGCAAACACGTTTTTCACGGCAAGGGGACGGCCGCGCGGCATTAGGGCCTGTGATGCGCGAATATATTATGAGTGAAGCGATGTATGGCCTGGGTATTCCCACGACCAGGTCCCTTGCTATGGTGACAACCGGCGAAGAAGTGATGCGTGAAATTTCCTTGCCCGGCGCGATTTTGACACGCATTGCCGCAAGTCACATTCGGGTCGGGACATTTGAATATTTCGCGGCGCGTGAAGACAAAGAAGCGTTAAAAATATTGGCGGATTACGTCATGGCGCGGCATTATCCCGCCCTTCAAAACCAACTACGGCAAAGCCAGCCGCAATCTTATTTCGAAATGCTCAAAGCGATTTCGCGCGCGAAAGCGGAATTGGTTGTAAATTGGATGCGTGTGGGTTTTATTCACGGCGTTATGAATACAGACAACACTTCTGTTTCCGGTGAAACGATTGATTATGGCCCCTGCGCTTTTATGGATGAGTATGATCCCGCGGCGGTTTTTAGTTCAATTGACCATCATGGACGTTATGCGTTTGGCAATCAGGCGGTGATAGCCGCGCAGAATATGAGCAGTTTAACGACTTGTCTTTTATTTTTATTGCATGAAGATTCCGCGCAAGCGATGAAGATGGCGCAGGAAGCAGCGGACTATTTTGAAACCGTTTTTCAAAACGCATGGTCGCAAGCGGCTTGTCAAAAAATCGGTTTATTACAGGCGGGCCCGGAGGATCTGAGTTTGATATTAGATTATTTAGAATTGATGCAAAAAAATAAAGCCGATTACACGCTTGCATTTCGCTATTTAAGCGCCGCGGCGGGTGAGAAGAAAGCTCCGCCGCGTTTGCTTGAAGTTTTTAATCAATCGCAGGCATTGGAAGTTTGGCTTATGCGCTGGAATGAACACGTTTTAAAACAAGGCCGATCCGCACAGGAAGTTTTCCGGGCGATGAATGCCGTGAATCCGGCTTTTATTCCACGCAATCACCGTGTGGAACAGGCGATTTGCGCGGCCATGCAAAAAAATGATTTCACCTTCATGGATCGGCTGATTGAGGTTTTGGCGCGGCCGTATGAAGATCAGCCGCAATCAGCTGACTTGATGCGTCCGCCCAAGCCTGAAGAACGTGTCGCGCAAACTTTTTGCGGAACTTGATGTTGGCATCCAGTAAACTCATGCGAAACCATTTTCTATGCGCCGGCATTGAATGAGCTGTTCGGAAAAAAACCGGTTGGCCGATAATAAAAAAGCGACAGGTTAATTATTTGCATGCAACACCGAAAAATAAAAAAAATCAAGTGGGCGGAACGTTTTAATCAGAGCAAGCCTTTTCTCTGGATGACACTTATTGTTCTGCTGATTGCGTTGATTGCGGCTGTTGATCATTATGTTTCTTCGAGAATCTCTTTCGCACTCCTCTATTTGATTCCCGTCGCGCTTGCGGCGATTCATTTCAGGTTGCGCGCTTGCATGATTGTTGCGGTAATTACGGTCGCTGTCGGTTTGACGGAAAACTTGATTCACGCGCGCGAATATGCCTGGCTATGGACGCCCTACATCAATGCCGTTTTGCGTGCATTTGCGTTTATTTTCCTGATTCTTATTCAAGACCGCGTGAAAAAAGAAGCTGCTTACGCGCGCATGGACGCGCTGACCGGGCTTTTGAATCGGCGCGCGTTTTGGGAAGCTGCCGAAGCCGAGGTGGCGCGCTGCAAAAGGTATCAGCGGCCCGTTTCAGTGGCTTATGTGGATGTGGATGATTTTAAAAACATTAATGACCGCTATGGACACGGAACAGGTGACCGCTTTTTAAAAACCTTCGCGAATACACTTCGAAAGGCGACACGCACGACTGATTTTATAGCACGCCTGGGCGGTGATGAGTTTGCCGTGCTGATGCCTGAAACCGACGAAAAGGGAATTCAATTTGTGCTAAAAAGATTAAATCAACTCGCGCAGATTATGAATGAACATTTATTTTCAATTACCGTCAGCGTCGGTGCGGCAACATTTATTACGGCTCCGGGCAATGCGGAAGCTTTGATCGCCGCCGCGGATAAACAAATGTATCTAACCAAGAAAAAAGGAAAAAACGGAATCGAAAGTATCGTGATTCCATAATTTTCACAGCATATGCTTTTTAACCACGACATTTCCCTGACTGCCGTTTTTTTTTTAGGGCTCTCGCTCAATCTCACGCCTTGTGTCTACCCCATGCTTTCAATCACGGTTTCGCTGTTTGCGCATGAAACAGGCGATAAACGGCGCGCATTTTTACACGCGTTGATTTACGTTTTGGGAATTGTATTAATGTATAGCGCTCTCGGTGCGTTTGCGGCCGCGACCGGGAAAATTCTGGGCTCATGGCTGCAAAATCCCTGGATGCTGGCGGCAATCGGATTGTTTCTTTTTATTCCGGCGCTTTCAATGTTTGACCTTTTCCATTTTCATGTTCCCGGGCTGCCGCAGAATCTATCAAAAAATATTTTCACGCGCTATTTTATTTCCGGCGTCATGGCGGGACTCATCGCCGCGCCTTGTGTCGGCCCCCCGGTAGTGGCCTTGCTTGCCAATACCGCCGTTCAAAACAATCCCGCGCATGCTTTCATGGTTTTTTTCGTGCTTTCGATCGGGCTTTCCATGCCGTATTTAATTTTTGGGACTTTTTCCGGAAGCATGAAGCATCTTCCTAAGTCGGGGGCATGGCTGATCTGGGTCAAAAAAGCCTTGGGTTTTATTATGTTTGGCTGGGCTTTCTTTTATTTCGCGCTTGCCTTTAAGCCGACACTTTTAAAGTGGGTGATTCCGGCGGATATGATTGCCGCCGGAATTTATTTGGGTTTTATCGAACGCGGAAACCATAAATTGCCGTTTAAAATATTTCAAAAAGTATGCGGGGTTATTTTATTGGCCGCGGCGGCGTTTTTGATTTTTAAATCGACGCCCTCCACGTCAGTTGCCTGGGAAGCGTACAAACCCTCGATTGCGGCGGAAACCAAAGCGGCGCGCCAGCCCGCTATTTATGATTTCTACGCGGATTGGTGTATTCCTTGCCATGAAATGGACGCAACCACTTACCGCAATCCGGCCGTCGTAAACGCTTTGGCCGGTTTTCGAAAAATTAAAGTGGATCTCACCAAAGAAGACAATGCCGACACGCAGGCCGCTGTGGATATGTTTCAAATCGAAGGCGTCCCGACAATTTTATTTTTAGACCCCAATGGAAATGAAATTAAACCGATGCGTACGACGGGCTACATCGGTGCCGATGAGTTTTTGCTTTTGCTGAAAGCTTATAAGCGTGAACTAGATTCGGGGAAGGCTTAAACTAATTTTTATTCCTGATTGTCATTGCGAGCAGAGCGAAGCAATCTGTCATTCCCGCGAAGGCGGGAATCTAGAGGCTCGCAAAGAAACATGTCGCGGGCTCACACAGTCCTCGCTTTGCTGCGGAACTCGCCCTCGACATGTTTCTTCTTTGAGCATCGCGCATCGGTTGAGGGAGAGAAGGCTTTCATCGGAGAAATTTGCCTTTGGCAAAGTTTCCTGATCCAATAAACTCCCACGGCTCGGCAGAGCAGAGCCGTGGGAGTTTATTGATTGCGCTGTTAGATTTTTCGTGGATCACGGTCCGTCGGAGTGACTTTTAATGCAAAAAATACGCATTTTTCAAATTTTTTTCAGTGTTTTTGTAGTTTTATCCGCGCTTCCCGGCGCTCATCGCGCGGCGGCGCATTATGACGCCTACGAATTGATTTGGGTGATTCCCTTCGCGCCGGCGTTTACTTTTACATTTTTTTGGATTGTGCTTGTGATGGTGGGGCATTTTATTGCGGCCGATTCCTATAAAGATACGCGGGCAATTAATCAGGCCAAGAGTTTTTTGGTCTTTTTTAACTGGCTATTTTTGATGGTGGGGATTCTTTTTGTGGCGGCAGGGGTTGTTCTCTATAGCTATTTCTCTAAAGTTCGTTCTTTTTAAGTATTTTTTCCACTCAGTCTTTGGTCTTCTGTCTGATATAATTTGCCTCTATGAAACTCCCTATTTATCTCGATAATCATGCCACCACTCCTGTGGATCCGAGGGTCCTGCAAGCCATGCTTCCGGCCTATACCACCGCTTTCGGCAACGCAGCGAGCCGCACGCATTCTTTCGGCTGGGAAGCGCAGAAAATCGTCGAGAAAGGGCGCGCGCAAATTGCGCATTTTATCGGCGCTACACCCGAAGAAATTATTTTCACGAGCGGCACCACTGAATCCGACAATATGGCTTTGAAGGGCATTGCGGAAACTTACAAAGACCGCGGCAAGCATATCATTACGCAGGTGACGGAACATAAGGCCGTGCTCGACAGCGCGAAATATCTGCAGACGCAGGGTTATCAAATCACTTATTTGCCCGTGGACCGCGCGGGAAGAATTTCTTTGAAGGATCTCAAAAAGTCGATCACCGACGAAACGATTTTGGTTTCGGTCATGTTCGCGAATAATGAAATCGGAACCATTCAACCCATCGCCGAAATCGGGCAGATTGCGAAAGAACATAATATTATTTTTCATTGCGACGCGGCGCAGGCTGTGGGCAAAATAAAAATCGACGTGAAAGAACTCGGTGTCGATATTTTGGGTTTTTCGGCGCATAAAATGTACGGACCCAAAGGCATCGGCGCGTTGTATGTACGCCGCCGCAGTCCGCAGGTCCGCCTGGCGGCTTTGATTCACGGCGGAGGACATGAGCGCGGAATGCGGTCGGGCACATTGAATGTGCCGCTGATCGCCGCGTTCGGCGAATGCTGTGAGCTCGGGGCGCGCGAACTTGAAAAAGAAGCCGCGCATTGCCGCAAATTACGCGACAAGCTGGAAGCGGGACTTAAAAAAAATCTGCCCAATATTTCCGTGCACGGACATCCCGAGCACCGATTGCCGAACAATTTAAACGTCAGTTTTCCGTATGTGGACGGCGCTGATTTAATGGCGGCGATCACGGAAGAAATCGCGGTTTCCTCGGGCTCTGCCTGTACTTCCGCGAGCATGGAACCTTCCTTTGTTTTACGCGCCTGCGGGGTGGATGAGCCCGATGCGCTGACTTCGATCCGTTTCGGCGTCGGACGTTTTAATACTGAAGCAGAAATTGATTACACCATTAAACGCGTAACCGGCATCGTTGAATCTTTGCGCGAAGTTTCGCCGGTGTATCAGGCTTATTTAAAAGAGCAGCAAATGTTTACTGCACATAAAGAAAAAAATTGAGAGGTTTGTATGTCCAATAAAATTTCAGTAACCCCGGCGGCGGTGAGCGAAGTCAAGCGCATGATCGCTTCGACTCCGGAAAATCAGGGCAAAGGCCTGCGGCTTGCGGTGAAAGGCGGCGGATGCTCGGGGCTTTCCTACGATATGAAGTTTGACGAAAAAAAAACGGGCGACCAGGAATATAACTTCGAAGGGCTCGCAGTATTCATTGACCCGAAAAGTTCGCTTTATCTTGCCGGAACGACATTTGATTATAGGGACACGTTGAAAGATAAAGGTTTTAAATTCGTCAACCCGAATGCGTCCAAAACATGCGGATGCGGCGAATCCTTCTCAGTTTAAAATTACTTTTAAACTGAGCCCATTGCTTATAGCAAATAGCCGATAGCTTTGACGATGGGGTTTTTTTGCTATTGGCTCTAGGCTACAGGCTATAAGTTTTTTATGACCGAAGATTTAAAAGAAAAAATGAAACCCCTGCGCGAGCAGACGCATTGGCTGGGGACTTTGCTGGGCCGCGTTTTAATCGAGCAGGAAGGCAAGGCTTTCTTTGAATTGGTCGAATGGGTGCGCCGGACTTCCATTAAATTGCGCAAAGCGCATAGCGTCGCTTTAGAAAAAAAACTGCTCGCTAAAATCGAATCGCTTTCAATTGAGCGGCTGACCAAACTTTTACGCGCTTTCACAATTTATTTTCAGCTGGTCAATCTTGCCGAAGACCGCCACCGTATCCGCCGCAAGCGAAATTATGAATCCGAAGGCGTGGCTCAGCCCGGTTCGCTTGAAGATATCATTGAGCGCCTTAAAAAATCGGGCGTGACTTATTCCGAATTTCGCCGCGAAGTCGAAAATTATTCTATCGAACTTGTTTTGACGGCACATCCCACCGAAGCGCAGCGCCGTTCCGTGCTTGAGAAGATCCTCGCGGTGGACAGGCTGCTCAATACCCGCGAATACCATATTCTCACGCCGCATGAACGCGAGGATGTGGATAACCGCATTTACGAAAAAATTACGCTGCTGTGGCAGACGAGCGAAATCCGCCAGCGCCAGCAAACTGTTTTTGACGAAGTCGATAACGGCCTTTTTTATCTCGATGAAATATTTTTTCCGGTTCTGCCGGCCCTGCTCGGGCGTTTTCAGCGCCTGCTCTCGGATTATTACAATAAAAAAATGCCGCTATTTCCGATTCTGCGCATCGGCTCCTGGATCGGCGGCGACCGCGACGGCAATCCGTTCGTGACGCATGAAGTTACCTGGCAAACCGTGCAGCGCCAGAAAACGGCGGTGCTTCGCAAATATATCGCCTCGATGGATGGTTTAATCGAGCATTATAGCCAGTCGGTGAATTGGGTGGATGTTTCCCATAAGCTTTTGGACTCCATCGTCCGTGACGAAAAATCCCTGCCTATGTTTTCAAATTCGCTGAATGTACGCAGCCATTTTGAGCCTTATCGCCGAAAAATTTCTTTCATGAAACGCAAATTGATCAACACGCTTTTGATCGACAATGCGAGCGCGGCATCATCTAATCTTCCGATCGAGGCGTCGTATGTCAGCGCGTCCGAATTAAAAGCGGATCTGCTGATTTTACGTGAGTCCATGGTTAAGCATCAGGGCGCCATGCTTGTCGCGCGCATCGATACGGTATTGAACGCGCTTGAACTGTTTGATTTTTATTTCGCGCGCCTGGATATACGCGAAGATTCCGCGGTAGTTCGCCAGGCTGCCGCGGAAGTAGCCGACAAGCTGGGCAAATCTGAGATCAGGTTTGCTTTTTTGACCGAAGAAGCTAAAGTTGAGAAATTGAGAAGCTTGATCGATAAGCGCCTGCCTGCCGGCAAGTCAGGTTCCAAAATTAATTGGGCTGACCTGGATCTCTCGCCCGTGACCGTTGAAGTTTTAAAAACATTCGAAACCATAGTCAAAATTCGACGCGAGATTTCTCCGCGCGCGGTTCAGGTTTATATTCTTTCAATGACCCGTTTTGAATCAGACGTTTTAGGGGCCTTATGGCTTGCGCGCCTCACGGGTAATGAAGATTTGATGATCGTGCCGCTTTTTGAAACCATTGAAGACCTTAAAAACGCAGAAGTCGTGATGCGCTCGCTTTTCGCGTCGCGCACTTATCAAAAGCAGCTTAAGCACCTGAAAATGAACCAGGAAATCATGTTGGGTTATTCCGATTCCTGCAAAGTCGGCGGATTTTTAGCGTCGAATTGGTATCTTTTTCAGGCGCAGCGGCGGCTGACCGCGATTTCAAAAGAATATAAAGTGCGCCATAAATTTTTTCACGGGCGCGGCGGCGCGATTGGGCGCGGCGGCGGGCCGGTGAACCAGGCGATTATGGCGCAGCCGCGCGGAACCGTGGACGGGCGCATTAAAATTACGGAACAGGGCGAAGTGATTTCGCTTAAATATTCCGATCCGCATATGGCGGAAAGAAATTTGGATTTAGTGATTTCGGCGGTTTTGCACGCGAGTATGATCGATAATAAGCCTTCCGCCAAACGCGAAAGCTGGTATGAGGTTATGGAAAAACTTGCGGATTTATCGCATAAGGCTTATCGCGAATTAGTTTATGAAGACGAAGAATTTATTCCGTATTATTTCGGTTCGACGCCGATTAGCGAAGTCACGCGCATGAATTTGGGCTCGCGGCCTTCGCGCCGCAAAAAAACGCCCGGCATCAGTGACCTGCGCGCGATACCCTGGGTATTTAGCTGGATGCAATCGCGTCAAATCGCTCCGGGTTGGTACGGTTTCGGTTCGGCGATCCAAAATTGGCTCGATGAAAATCCGGATGGGCTTAAGAAACTTCAAGAAATGTACATTGAATGGCCGTTCTTTAAAATGGTGGTCGATTTTCTGCAGATGAGCTCGCAAAAAGCGGATATGCATATCGCCAAGTATTACGCCGAACTGGTGGAAGACGAAAAAATCCGCGACAAGTTTTTTTCCAAAATAGAATCCGAATATGCCTTGACCATCCGCAAGGCGCTTGATATTACGGGGCAAAAGGAAATTCTTGAAAATGCCTTCGCTCTGCGCCATTCTATCCGCCTGAGAAACCCGTATATTGATCCGATGAGCTACGCGCAGACGATTTTATTGCGGCGGATTCGTAAGGCGGGCGGGGACCCTTCGGAAGAATTGGAACGCGCTGTGTTTATGTCGATCAACGGCATTGCCCATGGCCTTAGAAACACAGGTTAAGGTAAAGGGTTGGCGGTTGGGCGAAGCCCAGAGAAATAAATAACAGATGAAGATTATACAAAAATATGTTCTAAAAGAATTGCTATGGCCATGCCTGTTGTGCTTGGTCATTCTCAATTTTATTTTCCTGGCGGGCTGGCTGGTCAAAGCCGCTGACCTGATCATCGGGCGCGGAATTCCTTTAACTCAAACCTTGAATGTTTTACTGCTCGCGCTGCCTTCGATGGTGAGCTATACCGCACCGCTGAGCTTGCTGACCGGCACGCTGATTGTTTTCGGAGGGTTTTCCCAGCACAATGAATTGCGCGCCATGAAAGCCGCCGGCATTCATCCCGTCCGTTTTATGATGCCTGCCATGGTGGTGGGCATGGTGATGACCATTGCGATGTTCATTTTTAACGACCAAATTACTCCCGACGCGCGTTTCAACCTGCGCCGCAGTTTTAAGAAAATCGCGATCCAGCATCCGATGGCCTTGATCGAACCCGGCCGTTTTGTGGCGCTGACGGACAGCATTATTTTTTACGCCAAGAACGTTAAAAACGGCGAACTGCGCGATGTCGTCGCGCATGAAGGCGTCGAAGCTGAAGACCCCGTGCGCACCGTGATCGCGGCCAGCGGAAAAATCGTTACCGATTCGAAAAAAGGCACGATGGAAATTCAGCTTTTTGACGGCACGATTTCAGAAAATAAAGAGGGCAGTCTGAATACCGTTCAATTTAAAACCTTTAAATTTCCGACTCTCGGAAAGGAAGACCTCTCCCGCATCGAAAAAAAGAAAAAAGAACTCGCGCTTTCTGACCTTTTAGTGAAAACCGGCCAAGCCGATATTAGCGCGCGTGATAAATTGGAATATTGGATTACTTTTCACGAGCGCATCGCGTTTTCATTTGGCGCTTTTATTTTCGTCTTTGTCGGCATTCCGGTTGCCGTGATTGTACGTCGCGGTGAGGCCGCGGTAAGTTTCGCGATCGCGATGACATTCGCGTTTCTGTATTACATCCTTTTCGCGACGGCGCATGCGATGGCGGCGAAGCAGGTGATGCCGCCGTATATCGCGATGTGGTTGCCAAATATTCTGCTCTTCATTGCCGGATTATTCGCTGTTCGTAAGGCAGTAATAGTCTGACCTCATCTTCTGTCATTCCCGCCCCCGATGCCGCTCGAGGGTAAACTCCGGCGGGAATCCAGTTCTTCGTAATAAAGTAAGTTCGCTTAAAAGAATCCGTCTTTCTTTGTGCGGCAATCCTAACAAAAAATTTGTAGCCTTAAAAGAAACTCGGTTTTCCTGCTCAAACAGTCCTCGCCTTCGGCTGCGGAACTCGCATTTAAACCGAGTTTCTTTTGGATAAATCGCAAGGGTGGGGTGGAGGCTTTCAGCGGAGAAACTTTTGCATTTGCCTCAACAAATGACAAAAGGCTTTCCTGTTATAGCCGCAGCTCCGCTAGCGCTCTACTGCGGCAAAGAGCCCCCCCCCTCATTAATTAAAAGCTGCTTTGTGATAATACATTATATGAATATTAATAATTTTGCATACAAAATGATAGTAGGTAAGCAGTGTTTTCTCAGTTGTATGGAGAAAACGGTTGTTTCGGTTTTGAAACATGTGTCGAATTGATGCGATGCCGGCGAGATTTTACACACCATAATAGATTTACAGGCATGAACATGAGGTGTGCTGTGATTGATTTAATTAAGTGGTTCATAGGAACATCTGTTTTTGGAACTATTGTCGGTTTTTGCTTAGGTAAGCTTGGAACAAAGTGGGGAGAAGAACAAAAATCAAAAAAAGATGGGTATCAGCTTTTAAGAAACTTGCTACAAGAGATAGGAACAAATCGATTTAAAGCGGAAGCTCTTTTAGGTGGAAATGATCCAATATATTTTGAGGTTTTTTCTTGGGATGCACTGAGACTAAATAAATATTTTCAAATTCTTGCCAAAGACAAACCTTTGTTAGATTCTGCTTATCATCTTTACTTATTTATTTATCAGGTCAATGTTCGTGTTGCCGCAACGCATTCAGCGCTTGATAGTCAAATTCGGAATCCAGCGCCGCAAGCGACAAATATAAGCACAGCTGCATATAACGCAGTAAAAGACTATACGAGAATATCATTATTACCCAAGCTCAAAGAAGTCGAAATGGCACTTAGGATTTTTTTAGAAAAAGAAAAGGTTTTGTGATTAAATAAAATCGAAAAGGCGGGTCGAAAGACTCGGCTTTTTTGTTTTGAGCCCGGCTAATTTTTTAAAAGATCGAAAATTAGGTTGCTTTCAAATAGAAATCTGACAAAATGCGCCGTTATTTAGGAGCGAAAATGGATTCAATTACTGTTACTTATGATTGGAATATGGTGCCCATTGAAATGCCGTTATTCATGCAGGCTAAAAGCGCGGGCTACATAATTAATTTAACCGAGGCATCCTTACGAGAGGCTGCCGGATCGAGCTTTGAGATTTCTTTTGAGTTTAATGATAATTTTACGGAGAGTTGTACGTACTCATTTCAGTCCTCAGAACATAATCTTTATCTGCCAATTCCGGTGATTCCCGAAATGGCTATCCCCGGACAGATGACGTATCTTGCCAAAGGAATCCCGCCAACTGGAAATCAAATTTACCAATTTGAACAAGTGGTAAAAATTATTTCCAATGGAAGCATTTCAAATCCTCGGTTTATTGACAATTTTAGCCCGGGGCAAAAAAGAATTATTTTGGATGCAAAAACATTTTGCTCACACGTTATAGCCGGACGAGATTGTTTTGTAACGAAAGATAAAAAGGCATTTATTGACCGTGGTCGGCGGGATAAGTTGGAGCAACTAGCCAGTACAAAAATACTTTCGAGCGAAGAATTTCAAAGTTTAATTCTAAAATAAAGTATGTAAAGAAATTTTGGAGTTTAGCAGAAGAGAGATATTCCGAGTCTTGCTAGGTTGTGCTGAAAAATCATATGATCAATATTGTTAATGTTGAGCGCTTAATTCCAAGGGGAGCTACCCGACCTTTCGTTTGTTCTTCCGAATCAGGAATGCGTTATGTTGTTAGATGTGCAGAAAATCCACTTGATCCCAATAACAGAAAAGCTGTCTTTAATGAATATGTGGCTGGTCAATTAGCCGCTCTCATAGATCTTCCGTGGCCCAAAACCAGCTTAGCTTTGTTGTCTGATGTAGCTTTGAACCAAATAAGAGGGTGTGAAGACTTTCAGAAGATTAATTTAAGCTCAAATATTGGCGTATGCGCAGTTTTTATTGAAAACTTAAACGAGTTATTTAATGCAAGACAAACCGAAGCAGAGCAGAACACCATTTACAAGCAATTAATGGAAAAAAATGCAATTCATTTTCTTTATGGGCGGGTGCTTTTTGATCACTGGATATTACAAACGAACGATGTGAAATTTGATACAGTTCAAGAATTAAAGGATGGCAACTTGGTTTTTCTAGACGCTTCCTACGCATTTAATGGGTTGAGCTGGGATGCTGAAAATCTTACCTACAGGGACACGCGACACGCTCCAGCAGCACATTATTTCGACAGTAAGATTTTAAATGAAAAAAAGTATTTTGAATGTTGGTTAAAAAAAATAATTAATTTAGACACCACGCTTATTAATAACTGCTTCCATGCCGCTCCTGGGGCATGGAACATCTCTCAGGATTATATTAATAAAGCAAAAGATCTGCTGACTTCGGGCAGGAAGGTTTTCAACTTTTTGTTCAAACGCAAATTATTGATTTCTGAAAAGCACGACAATGGCGACTGTGGGTAGCTAAGGCCTAGGGGGTTTTTAAAACGCTATTTTTTGGTTTGATTTACTCGCCAAGGAAATCCAATCTCATTAAGTAGGTCTATTTTATCTTGTTGTAATATATTTTGTTTGGTCCGTTGGGTTACGCACCAACTACCCAGTTTATTTCCTTTGGGAAACTCCTCAAGGGCGGTTGGCCAACGGTCAGGACTCTGTCTTCTG
>JAYSWD010000067.1:0-5738 GCA_043718225.1 Candidatus Omnitrophota bacterium | reverse complement strand
CGCATTCTTCAAGCGTGGCAGGCATTTCTTCTTCGGGAATGAGCCTGAGTTCAAATTCAAGCAGTACTGACACAAATACGACAATTCCTTCGAGAATAACAATTTCAAAGCATGAATAAAATAACTGATTATAAACCGCGTTGCGGATGGGGCATGAGCAGCGAGCTGATGCTGCGTTATCACGACGAAGAGTGGGGTTCGCCCGCGGATGAAGGGAAGCAATTCGAGTTTTTAGTGCTTGAAAGCGCTCAGGCGGGCTTAAGCTGGGCATGCATTTTGAATAAGCGCGAAAACTATCGCAAAGCTTTCGCGGGATTTGACGCGAAAAAAGTAGCGAGATTTGGCGCGGCGGATGTGAAAAGGCTTCTGAGCGATGCGGGTATCGTCCGCAACCGCTTAAAAATTGAATCCGCAATCAATAATGCTAAATTATTTCTTGAAATCCAAAAAGAATTCGGTAGTTTTTTAAATTACATGCGGCTTTTTACGTCAAAATTAAAGCCCCACCGCAGAAAAACTTTTAAAGAGATGCCCGCCATGACGCCTGAATCCGAAGCACTGAGCAAGGACATGAAAAAGCGCGGCTTTAAGTTTTTAGGGCCCGTCGTCCTATATTCGCATATGCAGGCCGTTGGCATCGTGAACGACCATTTGGTTTCTTGTTTTCGGCACCGCGAAATATCCGGCAAGAAAAAGAAAAACGTATGAATCTTCCCCTGTTCACAAAAAGAGAACAAAAGATCTTAATCGGCTTGGCGATATTTGGTCTTCTCGGACCCAATAGTGTTTTTGTTTCTATGCTTTGATCGAAAGCGAAACGATGTGGAAAGTATTTAGCAGCCCCGTTGGTTTTTATTTAATATTAGAAGCTTTTTTTCTGATGTTTTTTTGCGCTTGGCTGATAAAAAAATCCGGCGGAAAAACAAAAGATGCTTTGCTGTTTATTGCGGCATCTTTGGTAGGCAGTTTGTTTTTCAGCATTCCGGCCATTCTTTATAGGGCCTCCAAGAAAAATGCAAATCGATAGGCGCGCTCCCGACAAATTCAGGCTGCTTTTCGAGCATTCATCCGACGCGCATATCATTATGATCGGAGACCAAGTTACCGATTGTAATGACGCGGCCGTGAAGCTGTTAAAGTATTCCTGCCGCGAAGATTTGCTTTCGACAAGGCATGTCGCTGAATTTTCTCCTGAATACCAGCCCGACGGCAGCTCCTCCCGCGAAAAATCTGCACAGATGGATGCGCTCGCGCGCAAACACGGCTATCACCGATTTGAATGGTATCACCTTAAAAAAGATGGCGAAGTTTTTCCCGTTGAAGTCACACTCAATGCGATTGAGATCAATAGCAAGCCCGCTTTGATTGCCGTTTGGCATGATTTAACGGAGCTCAAAAAAAAAGAGGATGGCCTTCGCGCTGCGCATCAAAAAATGAAAGAAGATCTGGAAGCGGCGGCGGTGATTCAAAAATCACTTTTGCCGGTAAAATCGCCCTTGATCAAAGGTTTAAGGACGGCCTGGACATTTAAGCCGAGCGAAGAGTTGGGCGGAGATATTTTAAATGTTTTTGTCCTCGACCAGAAGAATGTGGGCTTCTATGTGCTCGACGCGGCGGGACACGGAGTCGCGGCTTCGCTTTTATCGGTTTCAATCGCGCATTTTCTTTCGCCGTTTTCCGAAGCGTCACTGCTCAAATCCGCGAATGGAATCAATAAACCTGCGACGGTCGCGAAACAGCTTAATCAGCATTATTGTTCGAACCCGGAAGCGACCCAGCTTTTTACATTGCTTTATGGAATTCTGAACATGGAAACGCTTGAGTTTTCGTATGTTTGCGCGGGACATCTCGCGCCCATTCTTTTGTCGGAAAATAAAGCCCGACATTTGCCCGGTTCATCCGGCCCGCCGGTCGGCGTCCTGAATGAAGCGGAATATACGGATACTGTTATCTCTTTAAAAAAAGGTGACAGGCTTTATCTTTATTCGGACGGTTTGATTGAAGCAAAAAATGAAAGAGGTGATCTTTTTGGCAATGCGCGTTTTCTGGATTTACTGGCTTCGCAGCGGGTGACGGCATTGAGCCGCACGGCCGATGAAATTGTAGAAAAAATTGAATTTTGGTGTAAGCCCGCACTGCCCACCGACGATATTTCTCTTTTAGCTTTCGATATCGTTTTGTAATTGTCCGAACTAAAACTTCAATCAGCGGGCACCGGAAGCGGTTTTTTTATCACCAGTAAATCGCGTTGAACATTTTTTAACAGCCCGCTTTTTGCGAAAAGTGAAAATGACGTAAAGCATGAGCATGCATGCAAAACCTCTTTTTCGCGCAAACGCTGGATTTTTTCGAGCGCCTCCGCGGAGCAAAATGATATCCGCAGCCACAATCGCGCTCGCGGCGGCCACCACATAATACATATTATGTCCCTCGAGTTTGGTCTCACTACAAAAATGTCTCAGGGATTAGTACATAACCATTTTCTAGGGCCCCTTACAGCTTTCACGTTCGTGTCTCCGTCGTCATGAGTCTGTGTATTATTGGCGTGGGAGTCCCTGTTTATTTTTTAAAAAATAGATAAATTAGAAGAACAAAAAATAGCTCTAAATATCATCAAGGATCAATATTTTTTTTACTTTCTACGCACATTTCTTTGCTTTTTACAAAGTAACATGTTACCTTTTCTTCATTAAAGTTAATTCAGAATTCAATGGCTTGGGGAAACCCATACCCGCACAAGTTAAAACGTATAAATCATTTTTTCTTAGCGGGCTTTTTTTGTAATTTTTTCAAAGAAGCTTAGAAGGTTTTTGCATGACGTTTTTGCGACCCGTCGGATTTGGCCTTAGACTAAGACTTTTGAGTCTAGCGATGGCCATTTTATTTACATGGGATACTTTTGCCTGGGCAGTTCCCGCGCATGAGGTGACTCCGCCTGCAATGAATTTTGCAAGCAGTCTTAACAATGTTGAAATTCCCGAGTCGATTGGCAGTATTCAATCACGATATATTCCTAAAAATTTTCGAAGTGAGCCTACGCCATTCATTATTTATATTCAAGATGCGCATGCTCAGCCCGAAGCGCAAAGAAACATTCAAGCCATTTTAAATTACCTATCAAAAAACAATAAAATCCAAAAGATCGCGCTGGAGGCAGCCTTCGGGCAGCTTGATCCCAAGCAATTCGAATTTTTTGAAGAGCCCGCGGCTAACCAAGCGATGACGAAGCACCTGGCTGATATGGGCGAACTGACCGGTGCGGAGCTTTTTACCCTGGAACATCAGAGTAGGGCTGTGCAGCTTTACGGGGCTGAAGAGGAAAAGCTTTACGCTGAAAGTTTCAGTTTGTTTAAGCGGATCAAGTCACAGAAAAAAGAAACGGAAGAAATTCTAGGCGTGTATGAAAAAAATCTTGCGCGGGCCGAGGATCGTATTTTTAACCCAGACCTTGGCCGGTGGATCAAACAGAAAAAAGCTTGGGAGGAAAAAAAGGATGAATCTCTTGATTACTTTCGCGTCCTGCGTTTTCTGGCCGGCAATTATTTAAAACTGGATATTTCAAACGCTGCAAATCAGTTTGAATGGCCGAACCTCACGCGCCTTTTGAAAGCTGAAGAAACTGAATCAAAATTCAAACGCGAATCAGCCGTTTTTCAGGTTCGCGAATTAAAAGACGCCTTTAAAAGCGCGCACGCGGCAGACAGAATCAAGGCCGCTGATTTTGTGATGACCGGTTTAGATGTTCTTGCCGGCGGCGGGCTTTTGACACCTTGGCTTACCACGAATACGGCCTTTCCGGATGTTAAAACCGCGCGTCATTTCTTTGAATTCCTTTACAGTGAGGCACATGCCCGTCAGATTTCTCTTTTAAACTATCCCGATCTGCTGACGCTTGGCGGTCTTTTGATTTTACGCGAAGAAATTATTCCTGCCGGCTTGGTGAAAGAAATAGAGGCCCTGGAATTACAGCTTGAAAAGGCCGTAGTCAAAACCGCGGAAGAAAGAAATCTGTTTCAGATCTCCAAGGATTTTCTGGTCCTGAAAAAATTATTGACGTTACAGCTGACACGCGCCGACTATGAGATTTTTTCCGCGCGCCAAAAAGAGCTTTTCCCCGAAGAGTTTCACAGGCGCGTGAAGGCGGTTGAAAATTCATTTTCAAATTCAGGAGTATCGCAAGACAGTTATCCCTTGCTTTCGCAGGCGGCCCTGAACCTGTGTGAAAGGTTTTATGAACTTTCCCACAGCCGCGACCGGGTGCTGATGGAAAACACTTTAAAGCATGCCGCCAAAAATCAGACAACGGTATTAATCGCGGGCGGCTTCCACAGCGAAGGGATCACCGAATTTTTGCAATCTAAAAAAATTCCGTACATGGTGATCACGCCCAAAATGACGCATTTCGATGATGATCATCTTTATGAAAGAGTCATGCTCGGAGAAAGCGCAGATTTTCAAAGTTCGTTAGCTCAAGGCGATAAACTGGGAAGGGCGATTTTGATGCCGCTGCTTTCTCAACCGGATCTGCGCGGGCGGCTTGAACTTGATGCGCCTATTCGGGGCGTTATGAATCGAGCTATGACGGCAGCGCAAATTCCGGCGCCTTTACGTGTCAGATTTAAACAAAGACATCCGGATCTTTTTCGCAGTCAAAAATCTTTAACGCCGACGCGAAAAATTGTTTTGGCAAAGCGTTCCGAAGCACGCAATGCCGCGCAGGATACTGTCTCGCGTTTTTTTCAAAATTGGATTTTTTCACTTTTCGGTAACTCATTTAGGTCACTCGCCTGGTTTTTTCATGAATATGTGACCGACGGCGGGCCGCTTTTATGGGCGCGTTGGCAAATTTTTGGAATTAAAAGCCCGCGTGAAAAATTTAAAGAAAAGTTAGTTAATGCATGGGGCGGTGAAAGCAGGGACACATTTCACGCGCTGATGCAACAGGCCGGAAATTGGCACGAATTAATAAATTCTCTCGAGCAACAGCCAAAGGGTGATTTTAAAAATTATTTACATAAATTGCTTGCCACCCGCCGCGGCCGCAAACAGTTTGAGCGGATGGTGCGCTGGTATGCAGGAAACACGATGCCCATAATTCAAAAGGCCGCTGACGGCAGCTTGGAACTTCGGCTTAAGCTTCATGAAAATGACACGGTCAAAGAGCTTGTAATAAAAGCGCCCAATCCGGGCAGCCGCGGAAGCGTGCGTGAGGTGCTTGAAAGTCTTCCGCAATTACAATCCCGGATTTCAGTTCAGGAAGAGGTCGTCCACAACGCGCATCTTGCGCAAGAAAACTTTTCCGGAGTTTTAGTCCGTGACAATGCCCGGCAGGCGGTCCAATATGGTTTTTCGACGGGTGAAATTTGGGCCCATTTAAATCTTGAGCCCATCGCGGCCGCCGCCCGGCAGCGTGAGACCGTTTGGAAATTGGAAAAAGGATTGGCGCTTCCTGCCGGACTCGAACTGTCGCGCGATGAATTTATCGATGGCCGGGCATCCGTTATCAATCATCCGCTTTATATCGCGAGCGCGGCAAAATTTGTGCAACAGGAAAGAGACCGCGTTGCCGCGAACGGAACTCAAGGGATTCAATCGGGTGATACCTGGGTGGTCACGGCCGAAGCTTTGCCGCTCATACTTTATTTTCTCAATCAACCCTATGTTCGGATGAATTTTCTTTCTCCGGGAGGACGAACACGTCCCATTCCCGGTCAAAATGAAATTGCTTTGCAAAAAAG
>JAYSWD010000066.1:0-5757 GCA_043718225.1 Candidatus Omnitrophota bacterium | reverse complement strand
CAGCGCATGATTTGCAGGCGCCGCTGCGTCAAATCATCACCTTCGCGCAATTAATCAACGAAAAAGGCCTCGAAGAAGCGAAGGAGTATCTCCCTCATATTGAAAGCAGCGCACTGAAAATGCAAAGCCTCATCGCTGACTTAATCGATCTTTATCGTGCGGCGCAATTAAGCGCGGAGGATTTAAAAGACGTTGATTTAAATCTAACCGTACGTGAGGTGCTTGATAATTTAAAAGATTTGATTCATGAAAAAAATCCGAAAATTGAAACCGAGAACCTGCCGGTTCTTCAGGCGAATCCCGCGCATATGCTGCAGCTTTTCCAGAATTTGATTGGTAACGCGATTAAGTACTCAGACCCACAGGACGCAAAGTTATTGATTAAGATATCAAGCTCAAGAAAAAATGATTTTTTTGAAATCCGGGTTGAAGATAACGGTATCGGATTTGACGACAAGAAGGCCGAAGAAATTTTCCAGCCTTTTAAACGTTTGCATGGCGGCGAGTATGAAGGTACCGGGCTGGGGTTAGCCATTTGCAAAAGAACGGTTGAAAAGTATGGCGGCAGTATCACGGCTCAAGGCGATAAAGAGAAAGGTGCCGTATTCACCGTGCGGCTTCCGGTTTCGATTAAACTTCCGGCTGGTCAAGCCGTACCCGCGTTAGTCTGATAGGGAGGCTGCTATGAAATTAAAATTTAAAAAGGTAATGAGCTTGTTGATTTGCGGCGGCTTTCTTTTCTCCAATGTTTCTTTCGCGAAATCGGCGCGCGAAATTGACGCGAGTGTGGATACGGCATTGTCACGGTTTGAGAGCGAGGTTGCGGGAGCGAAGCAGCTGCTCAAGCAATCAAAAGCAGTTCTTGTTTTTCCGACTGTAATTAAAGCGGGAATCGGAATCGGCGGAGAGTACGGCGTGGGCTCGCTTTTGATTCACGGAAGCAAGCAAAAAGAATATTACAACACAATCAGCGGTTCAATCGGTTTCCAGTTGGGCGGACAAGCACGGAGCATTTACCTGCTTTTTATGGATCAGCATATTTTGGATAATTTTCGCCACAGTGACGGTTGGAAGGCAGGCGTCGATGGTTCAGTGACACTGATTCAGCTCGGCGCGAATGGTTCAGTTGACACAACGAAAACGAATCAGCCTATTATTGCTTTTGTTCTCGGGCAAAAAGGGTTGATGTATAACCTGACGCTCGAAGGCTCTAAATTTAACCGTATCCAGCCTGACGCATAACACACACAAAAATATTTCTGTAAGGGTTTCCTGGATAGGCAAATTCTGAATTTCAATTAGAATCGCTTCAGCTGGTTTCTTAACTAATTGAAAAGGGGAGAGAATATGAATTCTACAGTAGGCAAAATTGTCGGCATTTTGGTAGCCATCTTACTTGTCGTGCTTGTCGTTAAAGCCATCAATCATGATGATAAACCCGAGCATAAAATTGGCAACGCGATTGAAGACGCGGGCGATAACATACGTGACGCGGGCGAGGATATCAAAAATGATATCAATAAGGCCACCAATTAATTTTTCGTCGTACCCAAGGCCGGATCTTCTGATCCGGCCTTTTTTATTTCCGGGCAAGCTTTTTGAGGTTTAGGCCGATATAATAGGACCATTCAAGAAAGGCCTTATTGTATGTCTAAAAACATTGTTATCGCAGGTGGTGTTCGTACTCCTTTTATCAAATCCTGGACTCTATTTGACGCTATCGGAGCGGAACAGCTGGGTGCCTGGTGTTTGCGCGAGCTTGTAGAACGCACAGGCATCAATCCCGCGGTTGTGGATGAAGTCATTGTGGGTTGCGTCGGTCAGCCCGCGAATGCCGCGAACATCGCGCGTGTGATCAGTTTACTTGGCGGAATCCCCAAAGACAAAAAAGCTTATACCGTTCACCGTAATTGCGCCTCAGGCTTTGAGGCCGTGACAAGCGCCTTTGAAAAAATTACCGCGGACCAGGATCAGGTCGTAATCGCCGGCGGAGCGGAATCCATGTCGAATATCCCGCTTTTATTTTCAAAAGACGCCCAAAATATTTTCATGAAATTAGGCCGGGCTAAAACATTGCTCCAAAAACTGCAGGTGATGGCGCAATTTCGTCCCAAGCATTTTTCGCCTATTGTCGGGCTAGCTCTCGGTTTAAGCGACCCAGTTTGTGGGTTGAATATGGGGCAAACCGCCGAAGTGCTGGCTAAGAAGTTTGCGATATCCCGCAAGGCGCAAGATGAATTCGCGTTAGCGAGTAACAATAAAACCATTGCGGCCCGCGAAAAATTGCGTGAAGAAATGATGCCCGTCTTACTTCCGCCCAAATTCGAAATAATTGTCCAGGATGATAATGGCCCGCGTGAAAATCAAACTTTAGAACAGCTCGCGAAACTAAAACCCGCTTTCGAGAAACTAACCGGTTCCGTCACAGCCGGTAATTCCTCGCAAATTACCGACGGCGCTTGCATGTTGATTGTCACTACCGAAGAAAAAGCCAAAGAGCTGGGGCTTGAAATCATGGGCCGCATCGCGGGCTATGAGTATGCGGGCTGGGAACCATCCGAAATGGGATTAAGTCCTGTTTTCGCGATCGAACGGCTCATGCGCCGTTTGAACTTCGATTTGAAGTCGGTGGATTTGTTTGAAATCAACGAAGCTTTCGCATGTCAAGTACTTGCTTGTTTGGAAGCATCGAAATCGAAATCATTTGCGCAGCAGCATTTAAACCGCAGCGAAGCGTTGGGTGAAATTCCGATGGAAAAGTTAAATGTCAACGGCGGCGGTATTGCGCTCGGACATCCGGTGGGCGTCAGCGGCGCGCGTTTAATTTTGACCGCGTTGAAGGAATTGAAGCGCCGTAACGCGAAACGCGCGCTTGTGAGTCTTTGTATCGGCGGAGGCCAGGGCGGCGCGGTTATTCTCGAGCGTTGAGATTTAAGAACCCTAGGAAAACCGCGTAGGTTCCGCGGAACCTACGCGGTTAATGCGGGTAGAAATTTAAAGCAAGGAAAAGCAAATGGCAGAAGCTTGGAAATTAACGGTTGAGGAAGGAATCGGCATTTTGACAATGGATCATCCCGATTCCGATGTGAATGTTTTGACGAGCGTGCACTTGCAGCAGCTCGACAAACATTTGGACGCGCTTAAAACCCGTACGGATCTGCGCGCGTTGCTTTTTGCGAGCGCGAAGAAAAAGATTTTTATCGCGGGCGCCGATATCAATGAAATCGCCAAAATCTCTTCGCCCGAGGAAGCTTTTAAAGCCGCGGAAAGCGGAAAAGAAGTTTTTCAGAAAATCGAAGATTTGCCTTTTGCCACCATTTGCGTTATCAACGGCGCCTGCCTTGGCGGCGGTTTTGAATTGGCGCTTTCATGCTGGTATCGTGTCGCGAGTTTTTCTGATGCGGTCAAAATCGGCTTACCTGAAGTTAATCTTGGAATTCTGCCCGGTTTCGGAGGAAGTATCCGTCTTCCGCGCTTAATCGGTTTGTTGAAATCCTTGCCGCTCATTTTGGGCGGGACTATCCTCGGAGCGCAAGCCGCTTTCAAACAGGGTTTGGTCGACAGGCTTTTTTATGAGCAGACGCTTTTGCAAGATGCGCTTCATTTCTCAAAACAGCTTGGGGGAATCCATCACCCCGCGCGTAAAAAATCTTTGCAGGATAAAGTTCTCGAAGATACTTCTTTCGGCCGCAATATTGTTTTCAAAAAAGCCCGCAAAGATGTTCTCAAGAAAACCAAAGGTTTTTATCCCGCGCCTTTTGAAATTATCAACCTCATTCAAGCCACTTATGGAAAAAAGGGCGCCGGAGTTTATAAAGCCGAAAGCGAAGCTTTTTCAAAATTGGGAGCCACGGCAGTTTCAAAAGCGTGTATCCGGGTTTTCTTTTTAAGCGAACGGTATAAGAAAAAGTCATGGACACAGTTAAGTTCTGCCTCTGCGCCAAAGGCGCAACCGACACTGTCTCGCTCTTCCTCTGAGCCAATGGCTCAACCGGAAAAGAACCAAATTATAAATAAGGTGGGAGTAATTGGCGCGGGAGTGATGGGCGGCGGTATCGCGCATTTAGTCAGCTCGCGCAATATACCCGTGCGTGTTAAAGATATTGATAACAAAGCTTTAGGCGGCGCATTACGCGAAGCTTTCGGAATTTATAAAAGTACGCTCAAGCGCCGCAAATTAAAACCGCATGATATGACCCGCATGATGAATTTGATTTCTGTGGGGCTGACATATGACGGAATCAAAAATGTCGATGTGGTGATTGAAGCCGTGGTTGAAAATCTGGAAATTAAAAAGAAAGTTTTCAAAGAACTTTCTACCGTGGTCCGGCCCGATACTATTCTAGCTTCGAATACTTCTTCTCTGCCCGTTACCCAAATGGCGGCCGGCTGTGAAAATCCTTCCCGTGTGGTGGGTTTGCATTTTTTTAATCCTGTGAACCGTATGCCGCTTGTGGAAGTGATCCGCGCGGAACAAACCTCGGATGAAACGCTTGAAAAAACAATTATGTTTTCCCGTAAACTCGGGAAAACTGTGATAGTCACCGCGGATAAGCCCGGCTTTTTGGTAAATCGTTTGCTTTTGCCGTATCTGAATGAAGCGGCTTTATTGATGCAGGAAGGAGTCAGCTCCGAAACGCTTGACCGTATCGCGACTGAATTCGGAATGCCGATGGGGCCGGTGGAGCTTGTTGATCAGGTTGGAATTGACGTGGGTTATAAAGTTGCGCATATTCTCCAGAACGCTTTTGGTGAACGTATGAAAGTGGCCTCCGTGCTTGAAACCGCGTATCAAAAAAAACTGCTCGGGAAAAAAGGCGGTAAAGGCTTTTATATGTATGAAGGCGATAAGAAATATCCGAATCCGGAAATTCCATTTCAGGCAAAAAGCGGAATATCAGATGAAGTTGCTCTCAAGCGCATGATGTACATTATGGTGAATGAAGCCGCACGCTGTCTTGAAGAAAAGGTAATTGATTCGGCTGAAACGGTGGATGTCGGCATGATTTTCGGAACGGGCTTTCCGCCTTTCCGCGGCGGTTTAATGGATTATGCTGATACGGTCGGACTTGCTTCGATTGTCGCGGATCTTCAAGCGTTTGAGAAGCAATACGGATCACGATTTGCGCCATGCAAACTTTTAACTGATTTAGCATCACAAAACAAAAAATTCCGCGCGTAACTGTCTTTTTCGTCATTGCGAGTGTAGCGAAGCAATCTTAGTTGTCATTCCTGCGTCCACCGAAGGATGGATCCGTCTCCAAAGGAAAAGCAGGAATCTACCTGTCATCCCCGAGAAGTTGGGGATCCACTGCATCTCAAATTAAAGCCATTCGTTCGATCTCCTCAAATATTTAATTCCTTAGTTTTGTCATTCCCGACCTGATCGGGAATCCAGTAGTTCTCTCTTGTGTTTGTTCCTCAAATTAAAACATCCTATTCTTCTCAAACAGCCAATGCTTCGCTTGGAACTCGAATCCTAGGATGTTTTAATGTGAGTATCGTGCAATGTGGGGTGGTAAGCATTTAAAGGAGAAACAGGCTACGCTGCCAGCTTACTCGAAGGCTCTTCATATTATCTGCTTCTATATTCCTCGTATCTTGATGTAGTTTCCGGTCATATCGTCTTTCGCGATTCCACGTGAATCGCGAAAAGACCAGTGTTCGTAGCACGTCAAGATGTCCCCATTTGTTAGCAAATGAAATGTCCCCTGGTTGTAGATAAGGGAGATAGCCTCGGAGTAGCGATTTCTTTGT
>JAYSWD010000065.1:0-51750 GCA_043718225.1 Candidatus Omnitrophota bacterium | reverse complement strand
TGGGATTCGAACCCACGGAACCCTTTCAGGTTCACACACTTTCCAGGCGTGCGCACTAGACCAGGCTATGCGACCTCTCCAAAGTGGCGCACATTATAACGAATCCTGTTTTACAAAGCACTAACCACTTTGCGCCGGTTTCTCCTCTAAAACCTTTTAATCCCGGGCTTCGCTCAGAGGTTAAGATCGCATATACTATTAAGCTCTATGGGAAACTTTTCACTTTCAACACAAGATAAAACTCAGCTTAAAAGCCGCGGCATTACGCCTTTGCATGCGGCGGCGCAGCTTGCCCGTTTAAAAAAAGGCTTCTCTGGAGTACAGCTTGTTTGTCCCTGCGTAGCCGGAAAAGGAATTTTTAAATTAAGCAGGCTAGAACAAAAACAGGCCGAGCAGAATTTTTTGAAAAATCGTTCTCAAAAAAAGATTCTAAAGTTTGTTCCCGCTTCGGGCGCGGCCAGTCGCATGTTCCATTTTCTGGAAGACCCTAGTCCCGAATATGCGGCTTCAAAGCAGAAATTTTTAAAACGGCTTTCGGATTTCGCTTTTTACTCAGCCCTCGCCGGCGTTCTTAAAAAGAGAGGACAGGACATTGATACGCTGAAAAGCACAAAAAAATTAGAACCGATTGTGCGGGCTTTGTTGGAAAAAGAAGGGTTGGGATACCGGCAAGCGCCTAAAGGCATGATTCTTTTTCACCGGGAGGGGTCGCGGGCGCGAACGGCGTTTGAAGAGCAGCTTAGAGAAAGTGTTATTTTCAAAAACGCGAAAAAAAAGATAAATATTCATTTTACGGTTCCGAGCGCGGCCCGAATAGCTGTCCGCCGGCATTTGAAAGGGGTAACGGCCAAAATGTCGCGCTGCGAGTTTATTTTGAGCGACTCCATTCAAAGTCCCGCGACGGATTGTTTAGCGGCAGAAAAAAACGGAACGCCCGCGCGCGATGAAAAAGGCCGGCTGCTTTTGCGCCCGGCGGGGCATGGTGCCCTGCTTGCCAATCTCAATCAAGTCAAAGCGGATATGATTTACGTTAAAAACATCGATAATATTCTGCCACCTGAAAACCGCGAAGAAGCGGATCGCTGGAAACGGATTTTATGCGGATTTTTTTTAAATGCGCAAAAAAGAATTTTCGAAGCGCAAAGGATTTTAAAAAATAAAAAAATGACGCCGCAGGAAGCCGTATTTGTTCTTAAATTGGCCAGAGAACTGGGATGTAGTATTTTCCGACCCCTGGGAGTTCCGTCCAATCGGCAAGAACTTACTCAATTTTTTAACCGGCCTATGCGGGTTTGCGGTATGGTTCCAAATACAGGCGAACCGGGCGGCGGGCCATTTTGGGTGCGCAATCAGGACGGAGAAATTAGGCCGCAAATCGTCGAATCCGCCGAGGTTGATTTCAAAAACAAAGCGCAGAACCGGATTTGGGGTTCTTCGACACACTTTAATCCCGTCGATTTTGTTTGCGGCGTTAATGATTATCGCGGCGTGAAATATAACCTGATGCATTTTGCCGACGCGGAGCGTGGCATCATTACCAAAAAAAGTTATCAGGGACGCGAAATCCGCGCTATGGAATTACCGGGGCTTTGGAACGGGGGCATGGCAAACTGGATTTCTCTTTTTGTTGAAATTCCGGCGCAGGTTTTCGCTCCCGTAAAAACCGCGCTTGATTTGCTGCGGCCGGAGCATCAGACGGCCTAAGTGGCCGCGCGATTTGTGATTCGTGAAGCGAAAAACTCCCGGAGTTGCCGGATGGCATCCCCGGGAGTTGAAATGGTTAAAATAAAAAACACGATGGATATAAAAAAAGTTGAAACGCGGCCGTTTACGGACCAAAAACCGGGGACGTCCGGACTGAGAAAAAAAGTTTCCGTGTTCCAGCAGGCGCATTACGTGGAAAATTTTGCCCAGGCAATCTTTAATGCTTTGAGCGCCGAAGGACAGAGGATTGAAGGGCAGACACTTGTTGTCGGAGGCGACGGTCGTTTTTATAACCGTGAAGCAATTCAAAAAATTATCGCTGTCGCGGCGGGCAACGGCTTCGGAAAAATACTGGTTGCGCAAAACGGCATTTTGTCGACACCCGCCGCTTCTTGCGTAATTCGCAAACAGCAATGTATGGGCGGCATTATTCTGTCCGCAAGCCATAATCCCGGAGGCCCCGAGGGCGACTTTGGAATGAAATACAACATTTCCACCGGAAGTCCGGCGCCGGAAAAGCTGACGAAAAAAATTTACGAAGAATCTTTGAAAATTCAGGAGTATTTCGAAGCGGAACTCGACCTAATTAATTTGTCGAAGTTAGGGCTTGTCCGCGCGGGAAGCACGAATATTGTGATTTTTGACGGACTCAACGATTATGTTGAATTAATGCAAACACTTTTTGATTTTAAGAGTATTCAAGGGCTTTTAGAATCCGGATTTAAAATCAAGTTCGACGCCATGCAAGCCGTGACCGGGCCCTACGCGAAAAAAATATTTGTTCAGATGCTGGGCGCCGATCCGGCGAATATTTTAAATGCCGAGCCCAAAGAAGATTTTGGGGGCGGGCATCCGGATCCCAATTTGGTTTACGCGGAAGAATTGGTTAAAATTCAATTTGGTCCGCAAGCGGCGGACTTTGGAGCCGCGTCCGACGGAGACGGCGACCGCAATATGATTCTCGGGAAAAACTTTTTTGTTTCTCCGGGAGATTCGCTCGCGATGATTGCTGAGCATCTTGCCGAATGCGCTCCGGGATACAAAGCCGGGCTTAAAGGCCTTGCCCGGTCCATGCCGACAAGTTCAGCCGTTGACCGGGTTGCGAAAGCGCTCTCCATTCCGTGTTATGAAACACCGACAGGCTGGAAATTTTTTGGTAATTTGATGGACGCGGGGCTTTGCACGGTTTGCGGCGAGGAAAGCTTTGGTACAGGTTCGGATCATGTCCGTGAGAAAGACGGTTTATGGGCTGTTTTGGCTTGGCTTTCAATTCTGGCGAAGACACGTTTGTCGGTGCAGCAAATCGCCGAGAATCACTGGCAGCGGTTCGGGCGTTCTTATTTCGCGCGGCATGATTATGAAGCGCTTGAAGCGGGCAAGGCTGCAGAAATGATGCGCGAAGCCTTGTTTATTTTTCCGCGCCTTGTCGAGCAGCAAATCGGAAATGCCCGCGTTATTTCGACCGATGATTTTTGCTATGAAGACCCGACGGATAAAAGTTTTTCTAAAAACCAGGGACTGCGTATTTTTCTGGATAACGGCGCGCGTATTGTGATGCGCCTTTCCGGCACCGGGACGGAAGGTGCGACTTTGCGGCTTTATTTTGAACAATATTCCAAGACGGATTTAAATCAAAACCCAAGCGAATTTTTAAAACCGCTTTTTACATGGACGCGGAATTTTTTAAAAATAAAAGAACGCTTTGGGCGAACCGAACCGGATGTAATAACTTAGAACTCAGAAATCAGAACTCAAAGCCATAGATTAAAACTTTTTAGATGGCTGAAAAGCTTTAGGTTTTGAGTTATGGTTTTGATTTCTGAGTTTTAAACTTTGAGTTGAAACAAATGAAAGCTGTTGAAATAAAAAATCTGAGCAAGTTTTACGGAAAATTCCAAGCGCTGGATCGGCTTTCTTTCGAAGTCGAGGAGGGCGACTTTTTTGGGTTTTTAGGCCCGAACGGCGCCGGAAAAACAACGGCGATTCGGGTTCTTACCGGTCTTGCTAATTACAAAGAAGGCGAGGTCCGCGTATTCGGGCATGATGTGATCCGGGATTATCGCAAAACACGCAGCCTGATCGGGCTTGTGCCGCAGGAGTTTAATTTCGACCCGTTTTTTTCCGCGGAATGGATTTTGCGGCTTGAAGGCGGATATTTCGGAATGCCCTCCAAAGAAGCGAAAGTGCGGGCGGAAGAACTTCTTAAAATGCTGAATCTTTGGGAAAAGCGCGACCAGGATTATAAAAAACTTTCCGGCGGAATGAAGCGCCGGCTGCTAATTGCTCGCGCGCTGATGCATCGGCCGAAGCTTTTGATCTTAGATGAGCCGACAGCCGGGGTGGATATTGAGCTGCGTTTTGAATTATGGGAATTTTTGAGGAGATTGAACCGCGAGGGAACTACATTAATATTAACCACGCATTATATTGAAGAAGCTGAACAGCTTTGTAATACGATCGGTGTGATTCATGAAGGCCGAATGCTCACGGTTGAAAAAAAAGCCGATTTGGTGAACAAAGTTTATCGCGGTGAAATCGAACTCGAGATCAAACAGGTTTTAGATAAAATACCCGAGGGGCTTTTGGCTCTTGGCGCGACCTTCGACTCAAAAACAAGGCGATTAAAACTATTACAGTCCAACGGCGCGTTGAATCAAGCGCTCAGAATTCTTGTCGGCGCGGGCGTAGAAGTCGAAAAAGTCGAAGTGCATGAGCCCAGGTTGGAAGAAGCTTTTCTTAAACTTATTCGGAAACAAAATGTTTAGAAGCGTTAATCAGACAAAAGATGCCTCAAAAAGATTTGGATGCAAGGCGCGTGCAAGCGCCCACGGAGGCGTATGCTGAATACGCCGCACAAGGAAGCGCAGCGCGCAACGAAGCAGACGAGTCTTTTTCAGGCGTCGAGTCGCTTAATAGGTTTTCAAACTTTGGTTTATCGGGAGATAATCCGGTTCTTTACCGTCGCAATTCAAACGCTTTTACCGCCGCTGGTTTCGAGTTTCCTTTATATTTTTATTTTCGGGCTTTCGCTCGGAAAACGTTTGGGCGATCTGCAAGGCGTGCCGTATCTGCATTTCATGCTCCCGGGCATGATCATGATGTATGTGGTCGAAAGCGCTTATCAAAATACATCCAGCTCGCTTTTTATTTCGCGTTGGGCGAATTATATAGAAGAGCTTTTGGTTACGCCGCTTTCTTATACGGAAATGGTTTTCGCGGTGATTCTCGGCGGGCTTGTGCGCAGCATGCTGATCGCGGCGGGAGTCTTTGCGGTTGCGTCGCTTTTTGTGCAGCTGCCCTGGGCGCATCCTTTCATGGTTTTTTATTTTCTTATTCTGGTTTCTTTGAGTTTCTCCTGTTTGGGAATGGTAGTCGCGCTGGTTGCTGAAGAGTTTGAGCATCTCAGTATCGCGACAACCTTTTTAATTACGCCACTGGTTTTTTTCGGCGGCGTTTTTCATTCGATTACGATGTTGCCGCCCAAACTGCAGGTGATAACGGCGCTCAATCCCATTTTTTACATGATCAACGGGCTGCGCTATAGTTTCCTGGGCGCTTCCGACGCTCCCATAGGGCGATGCATGCTTGTGGTCGGGCTTATTTTTCTTGCGCTCTTTTTTTTCACGGTTTATCTTTTTCGTTCAGGATACAAACTTCGTAAGTAATTACAAGGAAACAAAAAAACATGGTTTCTACATATTTTTTTACCAAAGAAGGCGGCCTTAAAAAAAATTTAACGCGCGCGGAGATGTTTAACGCTGTTCATAAGGGTGGCGGAACATTATGGGTTGACCTCGATGAGCCCACGGAAATCGAAGACGAACTGCTCGCGGAAATTTTTGCTTTCCATGAGCTTGCGATCGAGGACTGCTTGAATGACGCCTGTGGTTCAAAAATGGATGATTACGGCGATTATCTTTTCATAAATATGGATACGCTCACGCTCAAGTTGAACGAAGAGAAAGAGCGCGAGCTAATTAACGGAGAAGTATCCATTTTTGTGGGAAAAAATTATGTGGTGACCTATCACAAGCAGATTGTTTCGTCGATCTTGGCAGACCGGCTTGCGGTTGAAAAAAAGCCGCAGGTACATTTAGGCGAAGGCGCAGGCGCGTTGCTGCACACTATCCTGGATCATTTAGTGGATAGTTATATTCCGGTTGTGCATCAATATGAAGAAAAAGTCGACGAGATCGAAACTGATATTTTTGACGATGGCGCCGATTATCTGCCCAAACTGATGCGTGTCAAACAGGATATTTTTAAATTACGCCGTATTTTTGGCCCGCAGCGCGATATGTTATACGCGTTATCGCGCTATCGCTTGCTGGTTGACAAAGAAAATGAACTTTATTTCCGCGACGTTTATGATCATCTGTCACATGTTCATTTGATGACGGATACACTTTATGAAAACCTTGCGAGCATTTTACAAGTTTATTTTTCATATTCGTCGACCAAGTTAAATGATGTCATAAAACGTCTCACGATCCTGGCCACATTGACAATGCCCGCGATAATTATCCCGACCCTCTACGGCATGAATTTTGAATGGATGCCGTTTTTACATCATGAACATGGATTTTGGATTGTGACCGCGGCAACAGTGGTCGCAACAATTTTTATGTTGATTTGGATGAAATTAAAAAAATGGATCTGAAAAACTTAAAAGTAAAAGCTCAAAGGACAAAGTTACAGCTCAAAAGTCAAAACTGTTCGGACAGTTTTAAGCTTTTAGCTATGGTTTTGAGATTTTAGATATGGGCTTTAAGTTGACTTTGTATGGGATGAATGTAAAAGAGCTGCAGGAGGCAGTTCAAACAGCAGGCCTGCCCGCTTTCCGCGGTGTGCAGCTGGGAGAATGGATTTATAAAAAAAATGTATTGGAATGGGATGAAATCAAAAATTTTTCTAAAACCGACCGCGACAAACTTGCCGCCCATTTTGACCTGCGTTCGTTGGACGGTACAGAAGCTTCTTTTTCAAAGGGGCTTGAATCTACCAAAGGCCTTTTTAATGCCCGTGACGGACATTTTCTCGAGAGCGTTTTAATTTCACAAAGCGAACGGCAAACCGTTTGTCTCTCGACGCAAATGGGCTGCAAAATGGCTTGCTCTTTTTGCGCGAGCGGCAAGGCCAAATTCCTGCGCAATCTTACGGCCGGTGAAATTGTCGAGCAGGTCGCATGGATTCAGCGCAAGACAGGGAAACGCGTTTCCAACATTGTTTTTATGGGCATGGGCGAACCGCTTGATAATTTTGAAGCGACGATGCAAGCGATTGAAATTTTGACCGCACAATGGGGTTTTTGGCTGGGCGGCCGGCGCATTACGGTTTCAACTTCCGGGATTACGCCCAAAATCATCGAATTTGTGGAACGGGTAGACGGCAAGGTGAGGCTTTCGGTTTCGCTGCATTCGTCGAAGCCCGAAGTGCGCGACGCGCTTATGCCTATTAACCGCCGTTATAGCATTGATAATTTAATCGAAACGCTGACGCAAGTTCACAAAAAACTAAAACGCGAAATTACTTTTGAATATACGCTAATTGAAAATATTAACGACTCCGAAGAAGAAGCGCGGGGTGTCGTAAAAATCGCCGTGCCGCTCAACGCTAAGGTCAATTTAATTCCTTACAATCCGATCCGAGAAATGGCCGCGGTTTATAAAACCCCGTCGAGAGACAGAATTGAAAATTTTACAAGAATTTTGAAAGATGCCGGCATTCATGTGACATTGCGCAAAACTGCCGGGCGTGAAATTGATGCGGCGTGTGGACAGCTCAGATTGGACAGAATGTCCAATCTGAGCGAGCCACGAGCCACGAACCACGGGCCACAAAGCTAGCTTACTAGCGAGTTTTTGCTTTCTGGATAGAGCTTAGAGTGAAGATTTCTTAGCATTCTATTTTCATGATTAAGTTTTTCAATGATAGCTTCGCATTGTTTTCGGTCGAAATAGCCCAGGTCAATTCCAACTTCTATTTGAGATTCCAATTCACCGCACGAACCAAGAGCGATCATTAAATAACGTTGATAGTCTTTCTTGTAAAATCGATTAAAACCCTCGGCAATATTTGAAGAAACTGAAATAGCAGCACGTTGCATTTGTGAAGACATGCCATACAGTTCTTCTTTAGGAAGATGTTTTGTCATACTATAAATGATGACTGCTATTTCTTTGGCTGTTTGCCACACCTTCAAATCGCGAAAATTATATTTTTTAATTTCAGATGGCACCTTGCTTTCTTCGGCTAAAGCCCCTGTTTTAGCAGGGATGTCGGTTGAAGGCGTGGTCCGTGGCCCGTGGTTCGTGGAGCGAAAATAAGGCTTTTGAGTTGTCATTTTTTAAGCTCCCACAATTGAGCAAGCTCTTGATGTTGTTGGTAGATTTTTTCAATCTGTGTGGAAAGATATCCATCCGTCAACGCGTCCAAAAGCGAAGTGATTTCATCAATTCTCAGGAGCCGGTCAAGGTGGGTTTTTTCATCGGGCGCGGGATACTGAATAGTTTCCGCCTGCAGGCGGCGGCGTTCGTAATAAAGGCGCGTCGCTTCTGATAGCAAATCATTGCGTAAATCCACCATGAGCTTGGCGCGCGAATCAATCGAAGTTTGGCTTGTGCTGAAAATAAAATCGCCTAAATCCCATGACAAATCGATGTCCGCGCCGCGGTCTTTGTTCCAGGGCCCGCCTATGAAACGGTCCGGATCGCTTGTGCCCGCGCGGTCGAGATCGACGTTACTGGAAGTGCCCCAGTCTTTCCCCAATGAAAGGCTGGGCAGCAGCGAAGCCAGCCTCGACTCGGCATGCCAGCTTTTAATTTTAGCGTTGCTTGTATCCGAATACTTGATGACGCGCTTATGTATGGCGCGCGCGGAAGGTTCGTGCCGGATAAGTTTATTAAAGAGCAGAGCCAGTTCGGGATCAGCGGAGTTTTTCAAAGAAGACTCGCGCCAAAGCCAAAGGCCTTCGGAATTAGCGGTGATAAGATTTTCAGAGTTGGGCAAAAGTAAAATGGCTCTGACATCCAGCTTTGCAAACCCGTCATTTTGAGATTTCCAGCGCTGGCCGGACTCATCGAAACGGAAAGCGCCCTGTTTCGTGACTGCCAGAAGCGCGGAATTTTTTTCGTCCCAGAGAATTCTTGAAATCGCCGTGTTTCGCAGTCCGGAATTGGAAAGCTGTGCCCAGGTGATGCCATCCGCGCTTTTAAAGACACCCTGAAGCGTGGCAAGATAATGGTTTTTGCTTGTTTTTGTATAATCAAAAAAAGAAGATGAGCGCGGGACGGATTCTTCGGCTTCGGATTCCGCGGTGTCAGAATAATCGGAATGGTCTTCGAATGCAAATAACCGCAAAAGAGTTTGCGGACTGTTTTCATTTGCTTTAAGCCAAGCGCCAGCCGCAGAAAAGAAAAAATCGGAATCCGATTTTGCAATAAGAGAAACGGGTTGATGATCAGCGAGGTCAGAGCGTTTCTGCCAGCTTTTTCCGAAGTCTTTTGAAAGCCACAGGCCGGAAACAGTGCCCACCCAAAAGTTTTCAGATTCCATGAAAAAGGAAACCGGCTGTTTTTCCGGATCGCTCGCGGTATAAATTTTTTCTGAAAGCAGCGACTCAGGATTCATTTTAAAAATACTTTGACCGGTTTGAATCCAGAGAGCAGAGGACGAAGGAAAAATCCGAAGCCGCAAAATCGAGTCGTTTGCGGCGGATAAATTAAATACAGGCTGCCAAACATTATTTTCACTTCGAAAAACCTGGTGAGAGGTTGAAGCGTAAAAACAATGTGCTTTTTCAGCGCATAGAGTCAAATCAATGGGCGCTTCCGCGGCGGGCGGTGAACTGGTTTTTTCCCAAGCAGCATGTGCCGAAAAGGGAAATAAACCGAGCCAAATTACTAAGCATAATCCCACACCGACTTTGCTCTTTTTGTAATGAAATTTTTTATTTACACGCAAGGACACCCCTGGGGTTGCGGAACGCATCCCCGGGGCTGTGCGTGATTCGTTATGAGTGGGTTTCGATAATTGCTTCATATGCATATAATATATGTATAATATTTATAATTGTCAACAAAATATGTTTACAAATCAATTTTTATATAAATATGAGCCGGTTTATTGAAAATCTCTAATCTGTAAGGCATCTTTTCTCTAATCTCAAAAAGCACAAAAACATTATGTAACCGATGATTTCATCATGAGTTGAATTCAATTTTGTGAAAAACAAAACATCACTATTTAAATATGTGGCGGCGGCGCTTATCGCCTGCATGCTGGCAAATGATCTTGCGTTTGCAAAAACCATGGAAACTCCGGGGGTTGAGAAATCGCATCCCCGGGAGTTTGGGGGGTTAAAAATTCCTTCAAGCCTCGGTTCTGTCGAAGAAGAGCATCGCGGCACTAACGGAAAAACCATTCTCTTCATTCAAGACGCGCATGATTCGCTTGAGGCACAAGAAAATATCGCAAGGCTGGTTACTCACTTTGTTAAGCAAGATGTTCAAACAGTTTTTGAAGAAGGTTACACGGGCGAAGTTCCGACCGATGCCTATTTCGGCGAAATCAAAGACAGGAAAGCCAAACAAAAAGTAAGTTTCTATTATCTGGACCGTCTCCAAATCGGCGGGGCGGAATATGCGCACATCAATCGGCGGAGCCGATTGATGGACTATAGACCAGAGACTATAGACCATAGACAAAAATACAAGATTGCTTCGTCGGCTTTGCCTCCTCGTAATGACCGGTCATTGCGAGCGACCGCAAGGAGCGCGGCAATCTCTGAAACACAAAGCACGCGTGCAGACGCTGATTGGAAATTATTCGGTGCGGATGATCTTCCGGCTTATCTTGAAAATGTACGCGCATTTGCGGATGCCGAAGCGGCGCGCCGGGAAATCGAAGCTAATCTTCACGAGATTTTCAATGAAATCGCGGAGATCGGCCGCAAAACATTTTCAAAACAAACTCAAAATTGGATTCGTGATTATTTACGCTTTGAAGACGGCCGCTTGGAACTCCTGGATTATCTTTTAAGAACCTTGCCATTTTTTGAACCTCAAGAACAAAAAGCATGGCCTATTCTTTCCGCGATACAGCGACTAACGCCAAACGAAGACACTAGGGTGACGGAGGAAAAACGGCAGCAAGCCCAAGCTGTTTTACAAGCCGTAAGCGCGCGCGAAGTTTTACGCGAACTGAGCGCTCTTCAAAGCGCGGCTGAGAAAAAACTTTTTCAAACCCCCGAAGAAATTCAACTCTGGCAGTTCTTGCGTGCGTTGCGCCGTCTGAAAAAACTCGCCGAATTAAAACTAAATCCGACCGACCTTGAAATTTTAAAATCCGAAAGCGCATCGCTCGATACAGAGAAACTTGCGGCTTGGATCGCGCGAACCAAAAAAGCCCCCGTCGTCATTTCCAAAAAATGGGAAAGCCAAATTAAATCCGCACTGCGGTTTTATGAGCTCGCTGCCATTCGTGAACGAGCTGTCGAAAAAACCTTGTTAGACTGGAGACAAGAGACAAGAGACCAAAGACCAAAGATTCGCGAACCACGAGCCACGAACCACGAATCACTAACCACTAACCACGAAACAAGCACGGCGGTGCTTGTTTTCGGCGGATTCCACAAAGAGGGGATTACAAAAATTTTGCGCGCGCATGGATTTTCCTATCAAGTTATAACACCGCGTATTTCTGGGCTTTCAGTCAAACATCAAAATTTATACCGCCAAGCGATGCTTTCAAATATGCCTCGTGGTTCGTGGGCCGTGGCTCGTGGCGCGGTTGTTCAGGCCGCAAGATCGCCGACATTGTTTTTGAAATCACTCTCAAATTTAAGACCTGAGCTTCTCCGTCTTTCAAATCTTGCAAGTCAACATTCCGATTGGACAAGCCAGACTTTTTCCATACGCGCAGACCAGGCGCGCCTTAAAACGCGTAGGTTGAACCGCGGCGGTTTAACCTACGCGGTTGATTCGGGGGGAAATATTCGCTCCGGAATGCGGACTCCCGCGCCAAAAAATCAGAACTTAATTTTTCGAAAGACAAGCTGGAATGAAGAACAGCCCTTTTCCGCGCGCGCGGAAAACAAAAACAATATTACAAAGCTGGGGCGGCGCTCGGAGCAGCGGACCGAGGCAGAAAAGGCTAAAATGCGGGTCGAACTGTCACTGCGCGTACTTCAAAACATTCTTTTTACGCCGAGACTTTCCGCCGACATTGCCGATCAGAACGGAATGCGTGCAAAAGGATATTGGGATCAAAGTGACGCCGATGCTCCGCTTAAGAAGGTCTACGATGCTTTTGATTATTTATGGAAAAATGGGTTTTTTGTGCGGCCCAAAGAAAGAGGCCCATTCTTTTTAAGCGATTTTTCGAAGCAGCTTGCCGCATTTCCGCGCGCCTCATTTCACAGCATGCCGCAAGCCATCATTGATTTGCTTTTACCGCATCTCGATGGCACGGATGACGAGAAGCGGGTGCGCGTTGTGCGGCAAATTAAATATTGGACGCAATTTTTTCCGCAGGCGAAGCCGGGTATTGAAGCGGAAGTGGAGCGCAAGGCCAATGAAATCGCGCGCGCGCGCGTTGCGCATCTCAAAGAAAAATTTGTTCAAAGCGCGGATTTGGAAGCGCGTTTCAAAATCATTCAGGAAGCGGCGGAAATTGTCAAAATGCAGACGAGTGTCGATGCCGAATTGCGCGAATATATTCTCGAGCAGGAGGATTTAATTTTTGACGAAGTCGCGCATGCGCGGCTGGCCGTGGCCGCGGCCGAGCCGAACGACGAAACCAGCATGGTCAAGCTGATTGAAATTCAAAAATTTGTTCAACAGCATACGCTGGTCGAGCCGATTACGCGTTTCCGCGTGCTGAATCAAGTAGAGGCGCAAATCGTGATCCGCAATCGCCGCCGCTTCGGTTCGACGGACGAGCGTTATCATTCGGTGCGGGAAATTGAAGGGCTGCTGCGTTTGAGAGGGTATGAGCAGCTAAGAGAAAAATTTCATGCTCATGAACCGCGTCGTGCGACCTTGGATCAACTCGATCCCGAAACATTGTTGCCGAATTATATCCGTGCCAAAGAAGTCAGAAACCGAGCCGCGCGTGTTTTGCGCAATGTCAGCCAGGCGGTGCTCCCGACGAGCAGACCCAGCCACGAGAATAAGCCGCATCCACTGATAAGGCTTTTTGTGGCGATTAGCATGACGGTTTGGGCCATTGCTAATTTTCAAAAAGGAAATTATTGGTGGTTTGGCGGCCAAGCACTCTTGGCGGCGATCGAATATTTATTTCTTTTGACGTGGCTTTTTTCTTCGCCGCAACGCGTGACGCCCCAGCCCGAATTGCTGCCAACGCCCGAACCGCAACCTGAAGCGGAATATGAAGAAAGGGTGGAGCGTAGCGACCCCGGATTTGTACGTTTGGATGATTTGGCGTATTTGACGGCCATGATGTTGAAATATCGCGACTTTCGCGGGGCTTTCGAAAATTGGGCGCATACAAAAAGAGTCAAACAGCGTTTGAAGAATGCCGGCGTGAACGAGTTGTGGGACGACGCCGGTTATCGCGTGCAATATGCTTCCGAAGGTGATGACTTTATCGCTCGGCCCATTACCACGCATTTGGATTTAATCCGTAAGGCTGTCATCGAGCAATTCATTGGAAAAAGGGACGACGCCGGCATCTTACAAGAAGGCGAATTGACGGGTAGTTTGCGCAAAGGCGCTAAAAGTGCGCGTCAAATTCTCGCGCAATATCCGGAAATTTTTAAGCATATCCGCGAAGGCACGGTCACGCTCGACGAAAGCATTTACCTGCTGAACGAAATCAAAATTCACCACATCAAAAAACGCTCGCGCGGCGAACAGGCGCTCATCGGTTATTTGGAATCGCTTACTTCCGACTATACGTTGACCTCAGGTATGATTGAAGCGACGATTTGGGATCGCGACCCATGGACGGATTTAAGCCGGCAGGGCGAATTTTTTTGCTGCGCTTTTTTGGGCGGCCAATTTCAAACCGGCGCTTATGGTTACATGCTCAGCAAAGGCATTTCCATGATGGATTTTGCGCTGGGCTCCGACCGGAAAGTGCGCGCCATCATGGCGGCGGGAATTTACAAAGATGCGGAAGATAAAGATGCGGGCGTTTTGATTATCGATAGCGTCGAGGGCACGATGTCGGTGGATCCGGCCGTGATCAAGCGTGCGATCGAAGAATATGCGTACAAAGCTGGTTTCAAAAAGGTGATTTACAATGCCGTATCCCACAACGCGACGCCCAAAAAATTTATCGCACATGTCGCTTCGACGGGTGCAACGCAGCAAACCATTCAAGTGTTGCGCGCCGACGACGAAAGCCTGCAATTTTTGGAAGCTTTTCCGCGTGGCACCTCATTGTTCGGGCAGCGGCAGACTCAGGGAAATGTAACGGGTTATGTGGCGGATTTAACGCGCGGCCGCTACCGCTACGAAGCCTGGAAGCCCGAGGATGTCCAATTCGAAACGGTTTCCGGCAATGATTGGGACCGAAGCAAGACGGATGTCATGGCGCTCGAAAACACATTCCCCTCAAATTTGCGCGAAGCAGAAAATTCGCTCGCAAAAAAATTCAAAAACCCGGCCGGCATGACGCTGGTTGCCAAACTCAAAGGCGAAATCGTCGGCTATGCTGTGGGCGGCCCGCTTGAAGAATACGGTTCCATCCCCGGAAACAAAGAAGACGATCAATGGAATAAAAGAAATACGTTTTATCTGGCTTCGCTGGCGATTGCGCCGGGATTGGAGGGCCGTGGCGTGCGCAAAATATTCCGCGACGCCGTGATTGCCAAGGCGCGCGCAAAAAATTACGCTTATTTCGGCGCACATGTTTTTGAAAAACAAGTTAGTCAGCTGCTGCAAGCGGAGATTCTCAAAACTTTTCCGCGCTGGATGGGCGGCTCCAAAACTTATCAACGTGTGCGCGTGGCGTTGCATCCAGAAGGTACGATTGCGCCGCCCCCCGTCACGCCCATTCCGCCGGTTGAGACGTTGATTGAAATCAGCCAGCCGGCCGCGGACGCATGGCCGCAAATCAAAGACGACATCATCCGGCTCGAAAGCGCCTTTGAAGCAAATTTGCGTTATACCCCAGCCATGTTGCGTGACGCCTTTACCGATCCGGAAAAAATCAGTCTTGTAGCTAAACAAAACGGCCGGATTATCGGTTTTGTTTTGGCCGGCCCGCTTGAAAAATTTAGAGGGCTGAGCGGTGTGGCGCAGGATTCCAATATGGAATTGCGCAATACCGTTTACTCCGAAGACATGGTTGTTGACGAGAGCATGCGCGGCCGCGGCATTGGTACGGACCTGCAGAGAAAATTGAACGAGGAAATTTTGCGACGCGGCTTTCGCTACAAAACTGCGCATCGCCGAGAAGGCGTTGCCCGCAAAGTCGGCGGCACCGTGCTCAGCCGCCATCCCAATTGGGCCGGCACCGGCAAAGTCTACGAATATGCACGCACGGATTTGCGGGCTCCCGCCCGCTCCGAAATACGGAAAGAACAGAATCCGGGGAAATTGATTTTGGCGGGCATGATGGCCTGGGGCGCCTGGCTTGTTGATGCGAGTGCGATGTTCCCTAAAGATTTGGAAACTAATACCGTCCAGGTTGACTCCAAAGTAGAAAAAGTCATGCAGCAAATTGTGAAAGCGCGTGAGCTGGCCGTTGAAACGCTCGACATGCTCGAGGTCGAATATTTGCCCTTTGACGTTACCTCTAAAACGGATCGTGAATTTGAAAGAAGTTTATTCCAAGAACAAATGAGCGGAAAGCCGCTTTCGCCCGCTGCGCTCAAACATTATTGGAAACAGTACCTAACAAGCCCCGCCCGAATAGAAAAGAGAGAAGAGAATGGCAAAGCCCAACGTTCCGAAATGAGGACGATAGAATGGAACTCCGAGAAAGAATCCGAACTTTTTTTAGCGGAGCTGGCTAGGCATATTCCCCAAATTAATATTTGGCTCAAAGAAGCAAAAATATCCGTTCGGTCGGCCTTAGCGCAGAGGGTGGAACATAAACAAATGGTTGCGGCATATATAGCCTATGTTGATTTATACCGAAAAAGCGGCGAGGAAGATAAAAGCGTTAAAGCTGTCCAAGACAGCGCGGCTAAGGAACTACAGGCATGGGGCGTGAATGCGCTCTTAATGACGGAGCAAAATGATAACCCCGCTCTTCAGCAGGCGCTCTTTAAAAATTTGCAAGGCGTCAAAAACTTTATTCAAATAACTCAATACCATCTAAAAAAGGGGCGCTGGAAGCAGCTCGATCAATATTATGACGGTAATCAAATTTATTCGGAAACAGTGACCCGCTCCGAAATGCGTGCTTTCAATATCAAGGAAACAGTTCGAAAGTTAACCGAAGGAAAGAATGACGAAAAAATAAGCGCAATAGAATTGATTTTGCAATGGAGCCAAAGCACAGAAGCATATATTCCAACGGAAGCAGAAGCCCGATTGATAGTCGCTGCTCTTTTAGTTAACACACGGATTGATAATGACGAGGAAGTAAGCCAGGTTTCTCGAAATGCTCTTGCCCGGCTCATTGGCTCGTCAACCGCAAAACGCAATGTAAAAATTCGTGACAGATTTTTTCCTTTAGCTGCACAATTTGTTTTGATTGCGGATTTGCCTTCTATTGGCGCGCCTCTTCAACAAACGGTTGTTGATGAAGACCAATTAAAAGCAATTGTAGATCCGGCGCTCGTAGAAAGTGCCAGAATTCTTAATTTTGGAAAGGGCATAACGACGGTTTTTTCCTCCGCTAACGGATCGGATTTAAGAATCGGACACGCAACGCTTTGGATTAACTCAAGGTCCCTTTCACCCGCTAATTTGGAAATCGCAAAAGTGCTGGAACACGAAGGTGTTTTATGGATAGACCCACCGGGAAACCAACGCTGGAAATTAAGATTTCCATTTGATCACAAAACCAGCATTGCGCAATTAAGCGAGCAAGCCGCGCTTGTTGCAATGCGATTTCATTCTCAAGGCGGAAAATTAACTTCTCTGAGCTCCGAAACGCGGATGGTAATTGGGCGCAGGGAAACTGCACAGATTTTTTCCGAAGCTATTAGGCAGGCGCGCGAAGCAGCGGCGATTGGAACAGGAACGGGACAAGCGGGAAGACGAATACAAATCTGGGAAGAGACATATGGCTTGACTCTGGAAATTTTAAAAAATAAACGCGAGCTGGCGCAAACCGCCGAAAAGCTGCCCGAAAATGAATTGGAATGGGAAAGATTTTTCGACTCGAATGATGTAATTCCTTCGCGCAACACGGTGTTTACGGTAGAAGAATGGAGCAAAATGTTGGCTGCCGCTAAAAAAGCCGCGTTTTGGTTTTTTAAGAACGCTTATTTAACTAAAAACCACTCCGAAATGCGGAATCGATTTCGATACCGGATTTATGAAGCAACAAAAACAATTCGGCTTACCAGCTTGCCGGAGGGCGGGATGGTTTTTGCGTTCTCACCCGCATTTTTTACGGCGGTAATTATTACCGAGCATGTCATTGATTTAGCACGCAAAAAACTCTTCGGCCGCTCAGAAATGCGGCTGAAAGGAATTACAGACCAGATGCCGATCTGGTATTTTTTAAAAGCGTTTGGCGTAGATTCGGCGCGCGCGGAAATAGAACCTTTCGAAGGCCCTTGGGGGAAAATTCCTGTCGCGCAAAATTCTGTGGTCGGGCTCCAAGGCGCCGCGTTGAAGCAAGCGGTGCACCAGTCTTTGGAAGAAATATTTGGAGTACCGCATATTCGGGAAAATTTTAAAAACCCCGCTTTCTTAGCGCCGCCGGACACAGCGGAGGACGCGTATATTTTAACTTTTAAAAACGAACCCGCCGCGATTATTTGGCCGGAAATGGGCCAGCACAAAACAACACTGATTTATGAATTTTTGATACCGGAACAAGAGGCCCTTTTTGGAAGGCAGAAAAAAGTAGACGGCTATTCAGAAGCTGAGTTAAAAACATTTTTGACGCGACGGTATAACGCAAAGCTTGGAGAGAGCCTTTTTTTTGCGACTCATTTCGGAGAGGGACAAATTGTCCCTGAAAGCTTGGTGGTCCAAGGAGAGCGCGGCGTTTATTTCCCGACCGTATATCCTCCGGACGAGAAATCTTCACGGACACTGGCGGGCCAGCTGCGCCGGCTCGTGCGAGACAACGAAATTGATTTATCAAAACTTGATGCCGCTGAAATTGGTTCTGGGTCCGGTGCGAACACCGCGATTTTTCTTGAGCTTGGAGCGAGAAAAGCTTATGGCGCAGATAAAAGTTTGCTGAAACTTATGAACACGCAGGCACAGATTGCGCAGAAAATTCCGTCGCGTATGCGCGACCTCGAATTGTTTCTTGGCGAAATTCCGGAAGCAGATTTTTATATGTTTAACGCGCCGAAGTGTTTTTTTGGAATTCCGCTCGCGTCTGTCCGCAAGGGAAGCCGGAGCACGGCAGACATCTCCAATGTGGAACTTTCCCCGCAAGAGTTTGCCGACATTTTCGAGTCAACTGCCGCAAAAGCCCGTCCCGGCGCAAAAATGCTGCTTAGAATTTTTCTCAATCCGGGCCGGGATGAAGCTGCTTTCAAGAAGCTGATTCAGGAAAGCGGCTGGGAAATTTTGCCGGATGAAAAAACATGGCAAACGCGCGCGCCGACAGAAGCCGAAGCCGATCTGTTAAGCTTGGGAATTGTACCGCCCACCTTCCAAACAGAAAAAATATTTATTTTGCGCACCTTGCCGCGCTCCGAAATGCGGCGTAACGGCTGGACGGCAACGTCGGCGTTGCTTGAGAGGGCCTCTCTATTTGATCGCCGGCAAAGGCGCGCAGAGGGACAGAGTGAAGATGTGCGCAAGCGCAAAAGGTCTAAACAGGCCGCGCACGAACTTTTAACAACCGCGGGCCGTGATCCCGGACGTGTATTCCGGCATATTATCAATTTACTCAAGGGATCCGGCCTCAATTCCGAAAGACCCGCGACCGTGATTTTTCTCAGCGATTTGAATTACAGCGCTGCATTTGAAACTTTTGTGGACGAACTCTTGCTCATTGCAATTGAGGAAAGAAAAAATTTGCGCGACCGGGCATTTGAGCTTTTAACCAACGCGGTCGAGGCGCATTTGAAAGGCGGCCGCGGAAAAATAAACGGATTAATTCAGATATTACAAGACCGTGCGGCGCGAAACCCAAAAGCCGCACAAATTCTTAAAAAAGCGGGCTATCGCTCCGAAATGCGGGGTCCCGGAGAAGTGGAACAGGACAAGTTGAGAGTAGCGCAAAATCTTGACGAGTTTGTTCAAAAGCTTTTTGATTTTGCCCAAAAAAACAGAGAAACCGATGATGAACTTCTTGAAAGCCTGGGGAAATTTCTTGAGAGACTGAGGGAAAACACAGCTGTTGCGCTTGGAATCATTCGTGAAATTGCGACTGCCAAACTTATTGCGATTGAGCAAAGTCCGCAAATTATTTTTAAACAAAGATTATTTGAAAAATATCATGCGCAAAAAATGGAAAGACAAAGCAGTTTTTCACGCCGAAGCTTTCTAAAAACAGCGGCGGCATTTTTCTTTGGCACGGCCTTCGGAGTGAATTCCGTTTTGAAAGCCGCGGCGCAGGCCGCGATGGCGCCTGAGCGCAGTTTTATTCTTCGTTTCGATCCCGCCGAATCCGTACGGCTTGCGACAGACGGAATTGTCGGACAAGCCGCGCGCGAGACGAGACATTTATTCGCGCCGATTTTATCGCAAACAATAGCCGGACTTTGGAAAGACAAAAATGGTATTTGGGTGCCTGAACTGAGAAACGGAGCTGATAATTTATTGATGGGAGAGGCGCTTCATACTGTGCCGGGCGCGGTTGACCAATCAGGAATGGTGGTCGCAAATTATCCAAATATTGTTCACGGAAACTTACTCGAAAAGACCTTAAAGCAGCAGCCGCAAATGCAGGTGGTTTTAGAAGAGGCGCGCCTGCTGAATGCCGCTTATAAAGCTTTGCCCGAGCACGCGCAAAAAGAATTGGCGACAGAACTCTCGGACATCGCCCAAATGCAAAACCCTGTAACACCCGAAGATCTTGCGCGCATTCGCGCTAAAGCCGAAGCCCTTGAGAGAAACTTTCCGCTGCGTGAGTTAAAAGAATATTTGCCGCCAGAATATGGCGTGAATGCCGACATTCCGCACACAATCTATTTGCTCGCCGAAGACACGCGGCAAGGCGGAGGACCCGCGATTGTTGTTTTGACCGACGCACCACAGGGGCGGCATGAATTTATGACTTACAACGTTTATGTTTTGCCTTTATCGGCGGACAATCCGTCTCTGTCTGAATATAAACGAAAAGCTTTTATTCGGCAGAAATTGACGCCTTTTGGAAATAAATTTTATCGCGGACATATTCAAGTGCATGTTGATGACACCCGGCGTCCGAACCGCCCGCTTAAAATTTTACGCACTTATATGAGCGCGCTGGATGTTGCAATGGTTGAAGAATATTTATGGGTTGAGCCTTCGATTGAAAGATGGTTTCGAGCTTGGCGGCAAACAGTTGTGGATGCGCCCCGCCCTGTTTCATTTGAGCAGAAACTTCAAATGTGGACCGAGGCCGTTCAGCGGGGAATTCCCGAATTGCAAAGAATTATATGGGCCGGCGAAGCGCCTTACGAACCTCTTGAAAATGTTTTTGAGGCGCTCCTTTATTACAAGATCGTAAGGCCAAATCTTGTTTTAGCGACAGACAACATGGATATTCGCATAGCCATGCCGAAACTTGCCCGTTTATTGGGCTGGACCGAGCTTGCGGAAGAAATCGAAACGGAGCTCCGCGACATGCAGACGCTTCTTGCGGACCATCCATTAAAGCGACTCCGTTCCGAAGCCCGTTCGACTTCCGCTCAGGGATCGGCCCTAAAATCAACGGGTGAAGCCCTGAGCAAGGCATTCACGCCAAAGCGAAGGGCCGAAATGCGGAATGGAAACGGAAAACTTTCGGTAAATTGGCTGATGTCCGTTTTTAATTTGAAGCGAGCAGAGGCCAACAAGCTGTTTAAAGAAATCCCGTTCCGTGAACCGATTGCGAGCGGTGAGACAGCGCGCGAAAAGATTTCTCTCGTTGAATGGGCCAAGCAAAAGGGCGGCGACAATAAGCTCAAAGAATTTCAATATTTATACATGGCGACGGCGGACATGATGCCGGGCACAGATGAAGATGTTGAAAGCCGACGGCGTATTACAGACATTTATCCTGCCGCAAAAAAGAGATGGTATGCGGAACATGGGCGTGCGCCTCCCAAAATTGAGAAAATATTTTCCGGGACTACCCCGCTTTGGTTGATTCAAAGCGCACAGCCTTCCGATAAGCCGCGTCCCGTGGTTGTTTTAATGCACAGCATGACCGAATCAAAAGAATTTCCCTACTTTGATTTGCTGGAAGCAGTTTTGGTTCGGCGCGGCTATGCAGTCATTCGCCCCGATCTGCCCGGGCATGGCGAAAATCAAAATACGCTGGCCGGAGATGAAAATTTTGATCAATACGTAGGCTCGATTTTGTCGTTCATTGCCGTGCGGAAAGATTTGGATATTGAGCAAGTTTCTCTTGTCGGCCACAGCATGGGAGCTTACGTCGCCGCGACGGCATTGGCCGGCGCGCATGCCTATAAGATTCAAAAGCTGGTCACGATGCATATGCCCACCAATCCTTATTTTGAAAATTATTTTCAAGCCCAAAATTTAGATGTATTCAATGCCTATTTTGATCGAACATTCGTGGGTGAAGACGCTCCTGCCATTGATGTGGCAGCGCGCAAGCTTATGTGGAATGCTAATCAAATCTCCGAAGTTACAGCGCAGAAAGAAAAAATATTTGCGCTGGCCGCTGAGGAAGATCCGGTGATTGGAGCAAGCACAGAATATTGGATTCAAGCCGTCGGTTTGGATGATGCGCAAGCGGTAAGAATGGGAGGGGTTGGTCATCTCTTCAAGCCTGCCGAGCGGTGGGCGTGGGTAACAAGCGTTTTAAAATTTTTGGTGTCAGATCCGGACAAAATCGCAGAGTTTGAAGAAAAAATGGCAGCGCGAGTTGAGGCGGCAGGCTATTTCGGAGACGAAGCGAAAACGTTTTTTAAAATTGCGCAAAAATATGCCCGGCAATGGGCGGGAAAAGCGGCGAACGATAACGAGATACTTAAAAACATTGGGGAGTCTCGTGACCGTTGGAAAGTACGTAAGCGGGCTGTCGAGCAAGCAACACTGACGTGGTATGTTTTAGAGGCTTATGTTTTAACCTGGCTTACGGCATTTTACAGCATACCCTTTTCGCTTTTCTTAGGCTCACTGACCGGCTGGTTTTTTTATGCCCTCTTTGTATACGAGTCCACCGCCAATCGCTATGACCAGTTAACCAAACTTCACGAAGTTTTTTCACGGCGCTCGGAAATGCGGCTTGATGGAGCGCGGCTTTTTATGCCGGACGTCGAAACAATCAACGTTGCTTATCTCAAAGAGTTTTTTGGGGACAAGTGGAGTGATAAAAAATACGGCAGGAGACGCGGGGTGCGGCATAGGCTTTTTACTGAAAGCGGTGCTTCGGCCGGGGACCCTCACTGGGCGCCGAATTTGTTTGTTCCCGACCGGGCGGACCATCAAACGGCTGACCCTGAAAAAATGGTGGTTATAAAAATAGCCGAAAGCGCCCAGTTGACGCCGTCACAACAAGCGCAGAGAGACCCTTTGCTTTCGATCAGGCTGCTTGCCAATGAGGCAGATTTTTTAAATCAGCTAACAATGCTTCGTGCTTCCGGAGTTACGCATTTAAAAGAAATAGGCGTGTTGGAAGGCGTAAAAGGCCTATGGATTGAAATCGAAACTCAAAGCGACGCGACCGATTTAGATTCTGCCGACTTTCGATATGTTTCCAGCATTTTTGACGTTGTCATCAAAACAGCGCGCACGGTCAAAAGAAGTTTGCATAAGAATGGAATTTTGCACCGGGATCTTAAACCTGAAAATATTTTGAGAAATCGCCTTGGCAACATCGAGGTGATTGATTTTGGAGCCGCCGAAGCTGTCTCAACTCCGGTTGATCAAAGAATGGGAGTGCGCACGCCGGGTTTTTTTCCGCTGACCGGAAATTACAAGGATCATTGGGCCGAAGATGAAGAAGGCGATGTTTATGGGTTGATCATGACATTGATTAGCTTGCTGGAGACAAAAATTCTTAACCGGGGGCTCATGCCGGAAGAGCGCGTGAAAGAATTAATTTTAAAATATCTCGGGCTTCTTTTCGAAAACCCACGCTTTCCTTCCGAGCATATGGAAATTACCGAATGGATTGAGAAGCTCCAAAAACAAATCAAAGTGGGAACGGCGCCCCTTTCGGGGATGTTTCCGCGCAACTCGGAGGCCCGGCCGCAAAGTATGGACGAAATCATTCGAATGTTTAGGCAGGACGCAACAGAATGGAAATTATTTGAAGCCGAACAATGGACAGTTGAAAAAGAATTTGCGCCGGTAAAACAAAGGCAAGAAGAGCCCGCCCAGCCTGCTGAGAGCGTCTCATCCATGGCTGCGACAACTGTGGCTCCCGCCCGGTCGTTCACGGATCCTCGAAGCATAGCCCATTTCTTTTTGCTTTCAAACGGATTGGTTGTTATTGCTTCCCTTGTGCTGACCCAAGAAGGGCTTTATTTCTCAATCCTCAGTTGGCTGTCAAATCTCTTTGCGCCCGTATGGATTTCAATGCTTGGGATTTTAATGATAGAAAGCCGTCTAAAAAAAGTACCGGCCGTAATAAGCCAGGCGCTTCTTCATCTTTGGCTTTTCGCGGTTCCGGCAGGGCTGATATTTTTGAAATTAAAAACACAGCCGACACAGCTTTCTCCGGTGCCAATCGATTATCCGCTTGTTCCCGATGCGATTTTTGCGTTTGCCGCCGCGGGGCTTATTGGAACCGGCCTTCATTGGGCGCGGCTCATGCGCCGTTCCGAAATGCGGGAGCTTTCGACTGATGAATTAGAGACTTTGCGGACGTTGGCTAATGGCGGAGAATTACCCATGCGCGAAAATGCAAAGGGAAAACGAACTTATGTTCATTTCTTAACGGAAGTTGATTCCGCGCGAATTTTTGGCCAGCATTGGTTTAATCAACCGGGCATGCTTGATCCTCAAGAGTGGGTGCAAGACAAAAATGTGTTAGTTGCGCCCGGTTACGGCAATTTACCCTTTCAACTTATTGAGCACAGAGCGAAAAAAGTTACCGGACTTGATTCCGATCGCTTGACAACCATTGTTCAACGCGCCAAGTCGCTGCATTCAAACGCAGGCAGCTCAGACCTCATTTTTTCTGCCGACACAAATTCACGGCCTATTGTTCAACACGAGTTATTACAGAGACTTTATTCTGACGCTGCAACTAAATCCGGCCGTGCAATTCCGAATATTGATTTTCAGCAAGGGAATATTTTGCAGACGCCTTTTGAGGAAAAAGAATTTGATTTGATTATTATGCCGTATGTTTTTGCTACGAATTTTGGTCTTGAAAATGAAACGGTTTGGAGAAAAGCCATCCAAGAAATGCTGCGAATTTTAAAGCCCGGCGGGAAAATCATTGTAACTCCGGCGCGGCTTGGTTTTAATGTTGAAGATTTGCCGGCAATCGATGTTCCCGGGGGCGAGAGGCTTCGCCAAGAACTTTCAAACTTAAACGGGTTTGGAGCGTGGTTAGAAACTCAAACCGATCACTTGAATTATTCCCTTCAATGGAGCCCGGTTTATCCACATACGCATATTTTTTCGCCCGTACCGATTATGCCTGCGCGTTTTGCGGTTCTAACGAAGCGTTCCGATCCGCCAAAGAACGAATTGGCAGCTAGAGCTCGCTCCGAAATGCGGAAAATTGTAGTGCAATTGCAAGGTTTTGGCGAAATCAATGAAGTTAAAGTTAACCTTCGGTCGGAAGATTCGGGTGATGTCGCAGACATTTTGAGAAGAGCGGGTTTTTCGAATGAGAAGACGGCCGATTTACGAATGACGGCTATCGGCAAAGTTTTGGTGGGTGGGGTTAACGTGGGAAGATCTTGGGATACGGCGGAAGTTTCAAAAAATACACAAACGATTATTGTGCACCACAAAAAAATCACTGGGCCCGTTAAAAAAATCGAGCCAGAAATAGAAGAAGTTTTGGAGGAAGACGAAATGCCTCCGGATGTTCCGCGCAGAAACGTGTTTGTGGTCCGAGCGCCTTTGAAGGGCGCAGAGGAAACGCCCAAAGCAGAAGAAGAGGCAAAAAAAACCACAAAGAAAATTGCCGTCCCTAAAACGTCGAAAACGTTACCTCAAAAAGGAAGTGTTTCGGCAGCCAAAGAAACTAAACCTGCTGCAAAGGGAGCAGAGAAAAAACAACCAACCGTTAAAATGGGCGTAAGTAAAAAGAAACCGTCTGAGCGTATCAAGAAAACCATTCCTACCAATAAAAAAGAAATAAAAAAAACAAAGCCGGCGGAAAAGAGAAGCGTTCCGGTGAACACGAAACAGATTGCTAAAGATTTGCAAGTTAAGAAAAATGAACCAAAGCTAGCGGTTTCAAAAAAATTATCCGCGGCGGCACGCCCGGCAAAAGCAAAAGATTCGGGGAAAGAGGTTAAAAAAACGCACAAAGCACAACCGACAACGCCAAAGAAACAAGCCCCGGAAATAATTCCGCAAATAAGCAAAAAGATTTTGTGGCCCAAAGCCCTGGGCATGACGCGCGAAGAGCTGGTTTGGGCGCGATTGGGCTTGCCCACTCCCAAGAAAGTTAACGTATTGCGGCATGAAGAAATTCGTCAGGTCTGGAATTTTTTAGAGCCGCGTGAGCAGTCTGTTTTAACGGCATTTCTTGGGTTGGACGGTGATTTCGATCAATCACTTGAAACCACAATCAAACTTTCAGGCTTGTCCGAGAACGGCGCGAGCGAGCTTCGAGATCGCGCATTAGAATCATTGCAATTATGGAAATCAGGCTGGAAGCATTTAGCGAGTTTAGCGGGGCTGTCCGTGGAAGAAACCAAAAAGGCCTTTGAGGCGAATCTCGACGAGGATGAGCAGCTTTTCTTGAAAATAGATTTGGGGCTTGATCAGCCGCGCTTTTTTACAAATTTGAACATTGCCGCCGAGTGGTCGCGCAGGACAGGCAAGGAAATGGCGGCGACCAGTGTTGGGCGGCAGAGAAGAAAACTTTTAGAAAAATTAACAACAGCTCCGACAAACGTGATTCCGGATCCGATGAAAGAGGCGCAAAGCAAGCTCGGGATGGTTCTCCGGCAGCCCGCGGATATTGATTGGGAGAAATCGAAAAAATCTTTACCTGATTTTGTAGGGAACGAAGAATTGGGAGAAGCCATTGCGCGCGGGCACCTTGATTTAATGGTTATTGCTCCAAACTTCATTCACAAATTGACCAATTTGGGTTTGCGACCGCTTAAGCCCGGAGAAGAGCGCGTAAAAATATTTATCAAAAGCGCCGGTGCCGAGGGAAAAAGGTACAGACTTGTTTTCGCATTTTCAAATGAAAACCCGGACAAAACATTTTGGATCGGGCGCTATCGCACTTTGTTGATGGATCGGTACACGGGTAAAAAAACAGGCCCTGAAGTTTTTGATATTTTGGATACGGATGAGTGGAATAGCTTGGCATTTGCGGAGCTGTTAACAAAACCAAAAAAGCAAACATGGCAAGAGGTCTTGGACGCCATCGGAACAATTAAAGACTGGGATATGGGCACGCTTTATAAAACCGGATACCAAAAAAGAAAACTTAAAAAAGATATGTGGGCAGAGTTGCGCGTCGGTTCTCGGCGGCATGCGGGATATTCAGCCCGGCTCAAATCTATTAAACCCGAAGCAGAAAATCTACGCCTAGAATTTCTACTGACAAGCCCGGACAAAAAAACTTCCGAAACAATTATTCGCTACCTTACAAACGTGATGCATGAGGCGCGCGGAGAAGGAGATCGCGCCGGCGACAAGATTTTTTATCATGAGCTTATTCCGGAAGAGGAGCTGGAGCCTGCGCGCTCGGAAATACGAGATGCTGCGCTTATGCGGCAATTTCATGTTCGCCGCCAAAATATTAAAAATAATCCAATTGCAGCTTTTGGAACCACAAAGACAAAGTCCGCAGCCGAACTCGGAGTGGCAAAAAGCATGTTTGCTGAACAAAAAAGCATAATGCGCTTTTCTGGTCTTGAAGTGTTTGAAACAATAGAGAAGCCGGCAGCGCTAGGATTAGCGCTTAAAGAAATTGCTGCGATTACAGCCGAGGCTTGGGCTGATGCCTGGGTGGGGTATCGGCCGGAACTGCAAAGTCCAAGCTTGAGTTATGCGGGCACCGATTTTAATGTAAAACTGCGCGATCTGTTGCTTGAGCTTTTAACAAATGCAGTAGTGCATGGCAATTCAGGGGACACTTCGAGGCCTTTTGAGATTTGGTGGGAAAGAAAAGCCGGTAGAATTTTTATTCATGTCGGAGACGGAGGAGCCCAGCAAAATGCTTCACCGGCCCGTCTAGGGGAATTGAAGAAAGTTTTTCGTCTTCACGGAAAAGGCACTGGACACAAACTTATTAACAGGTTTTTAGGACGTGATCCTCATGCCAAAATTGAAAGCCAAGCACTTCTCGATCAAGAAACGGTGAAAATCGGTACGGTTTGGACAGTTCTAATTCCAACGCGCTCCGAAATGCGCGAAGAAGAAAAAGCAGAAATTCTTGAATTGCTGGATGCTCATCGCGAAGGGGAAGAGTGGACTTCTTATGAACTTGGCATGCTGATTCATCTAGTAAAAATAAGTTTACGGGAAGCACAAGGCCTTGAACCGAACAGGGGACAGTTTACAGTGCGGCAAATTGCCGAGGCGCCTATCCTGAAAGGACGAATGCCCTTGGAATTACTGCGTGAGCTGTGGATCAAGGATAAGAAAAAAATAAGAACGGGACAAGGGCTTACTGATCCCGACGCAAAATTAAACACGGCTCAGGGGCAAGAAAGTTTTTTTGCGGGAAAAATATTTTTTGATTTGGCACCTGACCACGCAATAGCTTCTGTTTCAAGAGCAAAGTTTTTTTATACAGGCATAGAATTAAGCCTGACTTCCTTTTTAAAGCAGCTTGAAGCCGAAGCATTGATTTCCGACCCTGATTTTTATCCACGCCTGCAGGAATATTTAGGAAAGTTCGTTCCACAATTAAGGAATGATGCTTCTTCCGATGCTGAGCGTTTGCGCGGAATATTGCTGAAAATTCGAGGCGCATTAATCAAAAAAGGGCTATGGGATCTTTCAAAAGAAACAAATGTAACTGAAGCACCGGCTCCGGCAATAAAACAGGCGGACACAAAAAAACCTGCTTCAGAAAAAAATTCATTCCCCAAGGATGTGCGCGCAAATATTGAACAGTGGATGCTATGGATGGAGAAATTCGTAAGCGGAGCAAAAGGAAGATATGGGCATGAGCAAGCGGTGCCTTTTATTCAAAAAATGCAAGGGTATATAGACAAATATGATGAAGCGTCTAATGCTCTTTTTTCAAAGCTCAAGCAAGCTGTTGCGACTTTTGAAAATTTCAGCTCCGCTCCTGCCGGGGCAGCGCTCACTGCGGCAGGAAATTTTCAAGGGCTTCTTCCCGGTGCGAAACTGATACGGCTGCAGGCGCTGCTTAAAGCAGAGGTTCCAAAACTACTGGATCAAAAAAGCAGAATTATTTTAAACACGGGCAATGAAGGAGATGATTGGATTGTAGCGGTGAACGCGCTTATCGAGGAAGTTGTTCAGCTGGGACGGTCTCGTTTTACAGATCCGGATTTGCAGTTGGTTGAACAGCTTGAAAAAGCACGCGCTGAACTTTTAGCCCGCGCGCAAACTTTTAATTCCAATGCGCCGTTTGCCGCGAAAACGGCAATAGAAGATGATAATGAAGACAGTGCGCGTTCTTCGAATCACGAAATTTTGTATCCGGACCTGGAACCGCTTGCTCCCGCGAGCCTTTTGAAAATCAAAGCGCGCATCAATCTGGTATTGGATGACATGAAGCTGGTTGATGGTCAAACGCGCAAACCCCCGACACAACAGGTTGTAAGCGCCTTGGATCTTCACCCGCTTTTTTTTAAAAATTTAAAACACGATGAAACAGCCAATGCTGCGCAATATCACGGACGATTAATTCACTTGCTCGAACGCCTGGCTGAGAGATTAACTTTAGGAAGCGGCGGCAGAGACCGCTTTGGCTGGAAGCAATGGCAGGATAAAGATGGAAAAGCCATAGAAAGAAAAAAAATCGTGGGGTTTTACTTTGAATTGCTCCGTGCTTTCGCGATAACGGATTTATCGAAGGCTTGGCCAGTTGATCCGGAAGCGCGATTGCGGATTGCGTATTTTATTTTGTATCTCATTTCAAAAAATTCTGCTCTTGACGGCCACTGGCAAGAAACAGCCTATGAGCTATTGAATAGCATTCCCGAAACAAAGTGGTTTGATCCAAAAATTCAGGCAGTTTTTCTTAACCGCGAAAATAAAGGTGACGAAGATCTTTCGCCCGCGGGGCGGAAAATAAAAAATTGGGTTACAGAACAATTTCCTGCCTGGTCCGGAGCTGCCCTGTCTTCTCCCAAAACTATTCGAATGACCGATGAATTTGAATTTGAGACGGCAGAAGATGCGGCTGCTGCGGACGACCGGGGGGAAGACGAGGATTTAAGCGGAGCTCATCCGGAAGAAGCGGTGCTTGCAAAAGACCGCCTGCGTAACCGAGCGGCAAACGAACAGAGTGAACTTCGGGAAACATACATTTGGTTAATCACGATGATTGGGCATGCATATAACGCAGCATTTGGAGCAGTTAAAAGAACAAAAAAGGACAGGTTTTCTCGAAACCCGGAATTTTTTAATCAAAAACAAAAATTTAAAGAAGGGTTTTTAGATGCCGCCGAAGGAGTAAGAGGCTTTATCGAAGATAAGATTGTTCCGATGGATGTTGCCGCAAAAGCCGCGGTAAATTTTTTCGGACTTGCCGCGCAAATGGATTTACTGAACTTAGAGGATGAAAACAAAGAGAACCGCGAGCGCTTTTTAGCGCTGGCTGATTTTTTTAAAACCCACACCAGCATGGTTAATTTGCCCGTCGAAGCAATTTTGAAATCTTTCAAAAAGAAACCGGTTGCTTCCGATGAGGATGACAGCGGAACAGGGCGAAAACGCAAGCTGCCAACCGAACTCCCCGCAGAGATTGATGTTTCAATTGAAGAATTAATACAGGTTAGCGCAAGGCCCTTTCAAAAATTTAAAAGCAAGCGCCTTGAAGCCTTGCGGCTTACGTGGCTGTATTTAACCGCGGATGAGCGAAAAATTTTAACTTTACAGTTTGGTTTGGGTGAAACCAGATTGACATCTTTTTCCGCACTGGCCAAGGCGATGGGGGGGATTGATGAAAACACGGTTTGGGTTAAGCGCAAGAAAGCTTTCAAAAAACTAAAGGGGCGCGATAACGGCTACAAGGCCCTCGAAAAAGAAACCGGGATTGTCCCAAAAGAAGCGGAAGAAATTATTCCGCGTGTTTTGTTGAATCTTAAAAATCAGGGAGTTATTCCATACGAAGCTGTTTTGAGGCGCGCTTTTGGGCTGGGTGTTTTTTTAGAAGAAGATCATCGTGTTATTGCCGCTGAGTTAGCGCAGACACACCAAGTCGAGCTTGCTGCGCGGAACATTACTCTGACAAATCAAGATATTATCGATACAAAAGCACAAGCGCTCAATAGACTTAAAAATCGTGATCATAAACGCGAATACCCCGCATGGAAATGGAAAGGCGAAGATCTTTTAGCGTTTATCGATGAAAGGCGAAACGATTTAAGTTTGCTCACCGCTACCCGCGTTCGCGAAGATAATGAGCGGGCTTATCGTGCCTTTTTAAGGCAACATAAAGATTGGGATGCTGTGTTGCGATATTATGGGATTGACCCGCTGGATGTGGAAAAAGCGGCTTATCCCGAACGCTTTACTGCTTCGGGGCCGGCGCGAGATATTCAAAAATTAAGCACGCGTATTGATGTTCCGGTTGAAAAGATCACGCAAGATCTTTTTTGGCAAGTATCACGGACGGAAGAATTACTTTTGCGGCATTGGTATGGTGTTGGTGCCGAATATACCAATGACATGGAAGAGCTTGTGCGTTGGATGAAAGCAAAATATGACATTGAGGTGAGCCGCGCTCAGACAAATCGGACTATTTATAGCGCACTTGAGAAACTCAAAGCCACAAAAGGCGAAACCGCCTGGCATTTCATCGCCGCATGGCTTGAAAAACCTGAGGCGGAAATAGACAAAAGCCTTGCTGATCGCCTTAATGAAGAAGAGCGTTTTGTTTTCGACCGGTACTTTGGCCGCGGGATGAATCGTGTGAACAAAATTTCTGAAATAGTCCGGCTATTCAATAAACAATTCAATGTTTCTGTAACAGCTGGAAAAATTTACCCCATGCTGCGGCGTATCAAAGAAGCTTTGTTGGCGGCATCTTCTGGAGTTATCGACCCTATGACAACCGCGGTGCTTGCAACAGCGCAACCAGCTAAGCCCGTTATGCCGGTTCCACAGTCAGCGCCACTACCAACATTGCAACCTGGTGCTCCGCAAGAAAAGGATGTTTCCCTAGGCAATGCAGATGCAATTGACGAAGAGGTGCTGTTTGCGCTTTCCCCAGTAAATCGCGCGTTGTATGACTTTGTTCAGCAGACAGGACATAAATACACGGGCGAAGAAGCGCAGAGAAAATTCAAGGTTACGGGGGCAATGCTATCTTTTCGCTTTGTTGAAATTAAAAGATGTTTAGCGCAACGCGTGACAGGTTGGACATTATTAGCAGAAAAAATGGAAGCACCAGGCCGCGAAGAAGACCTCAAGCAAATTTGGGCGCTGCTGGATACAAATGAGCAATGGTTTCTGGAAAGGCGTTTTGGTATCCATGTTCAACGCGAGGAAATATCAGCTATACGCAAAACTATGACAGGCAAAGGGATTTTCGAAGAGAATAAAAAATATCCGCATGCACCCTATGCGGCTTGGTCCAAAAAATTGTTCGGTAAAATGGCCGGTTTGCTTGCCGCATTGCCTTCCGTATCTGATGATAAACCCGTGACAGCTCTGGTTGAGGGCAACTCAAAACCTGAACGCAAACGTTATGCTCGGGCTTATTTGGTTATTTTTGAAAATTTGTACCGCACATTTGGATTTAATTCTTTTTCAATGACCCAAGCCTCGCTTACTCTCGAAGGACGATCACCGACCACAGCCGGAAAAATTTTGGATAAATTTCTGAGCCTTGGCTGGATTCAAAAAGCAGAGCCTATCAAGATTAAAGTTGAACATCCTGATGGGGCACGGTTTCGGCCCGTACCAGGCTATCGGCTGAGAGCGTTTGATCCGGCAGATTATGATTCCTATCGATGGATTCTAGGACATGTGATCGAAGAAACAGACTTTTCCTTTGCGGAAGCGCTGATGAAGCGTGTGGATGAAACGCATCGTAAATTTCCTAAGTCTGTTAGAAGCGAAACGCGTATTGGAAAAAACACACCGGCTGATTCAGAAATTCAAGAAGATGGCGCGCATGTTTATACATTTGAATTATTAATTTCGAATTTTTTGGATTGGATTCGCGAAGGATTTGCGCTTAGAACATCCATGATTATAGAAACATCCGAAAATTATCATGCGCTCATGATGCGCGAAGTATTTAAGAATTTAGCCGCATGGGGTATTTTGACCGTGGCTGATCAAAAGCAAATTAATCCAAATGAATGGACATGGTTTCGCGTTGAGCCTTGGGTGATTGAAAAACAATCCGAGATCAAAACTGTTTTGCAATTAGGCACACGCATTTCAGACGCCGAAAGATTAAAGCGGATTCAGCGTATTAAGTCGGGCCTGCCGTCAGAAAGAATGGTGCCCTTCATAGAAGGTGAATCAGACCCGCGAGCCTTATTTTCTTCACAAGAACAGCGCTTTCCCAAGCGCAATGTCCTTACACTGCATGACTTAATCCAAGCGATAGTTAATGCTGAACAGCGGGGTTTGCGGCCGGTTGTTTCCCAGCTTTTTCCTGCTTTGGACCTTTCCAGCAAAGAAATTTTAAATAATTTTTTACGGGCTCAAGAAATAGATTATAGAAAAATAGGTATTTGGGCCGCACAAGTGATCGGGGGCATGCAGCAGGCGCCTGAGGAAATCAATCAGGCCGTTGCTCGGATGAGAAGTCAAGAAATGCCATTTGATATGCTGCCGATTCCTATGGCGGAGCTTTTAGAAGAAATGCGGCACTATCAAACTCCTTATCATTTACTAAAGCTCGAAAAAAAAGGCAAGGTTAACTTTTCAAATTTAGGCGTAATTTACTCTCAAGACCAGCAGTCTGGTTTTTATGAGAAAGCGCGATTGTTTCTGACCCAGGCCGGCGTTGAAAATCCGACAGAAACAGAAATAAAAGAAGTTTTAGCAGCCGTGGAAAAAGGCTCTTATGCTTTGTGGGAGCGAGCTCGCCTTGATCAAGAACAAAATTCTCGAAGAAAAATTTGGCAATTAGCTATTTTCAATTGGCGGCAGGCACAAATTATTCGCCGCTCCAAAGAACGCGCTGAATATATTAAAGGACTGCGTGATGAAGCAATTCGTAAATTTGACGCAACAAGAGCTTCTCCCGGAAAAGCGCACCAAAGCGCAGCTTTTAGGTTGAGAGCATTAGATCCCTATCATTCTTATTTGGCAGACTCAGCTTTAGGGAGAGATCGGCCGCCTGAGCCTGGGCGCACTGCGGCCCAAAGGAAAATAGAGTCTGTTGATGCGACAAGGATTACCAAAAGACCATCCCGCGCTGAAAATGTTTTGTTTTTAACAACACTTCCGGCTGATTATGTTGCGACATTTTCAAACTTAGAAAAGAAAATTATACAAATATTGCGTGAGCATTCTGATTATTCAAATCGACAAATTGCGGACGCAGCCGACAGCACAGAAGTTTCAGTCGGAGCAACTATGTCGAATATAAAGAATAGAGCAATTGCGGCGGGGTATAGTGCTATAACGGAAAAAAAGAAAGGTTCGCCCGCAGCGGCGCCCCCGGGGAATGTGCCTGGTTTTAGCAGAATTCAGCCGACGGACCAAGGCGCTCGGCAGTCTCTCGCGGACGAAGTAAGACTCCCAGTCGAAAAAATAACCGATAACTTTTTAAGGTCGGTTTCATTGAGGCGTGAACTTTTGATTCGTTACAAATACGGAATTGGGCGTGAAAAGCAGCTCGACCACGACGCGGTATTAGCCAAAGTAAACGAAGAGGTTGATCGATACAAAACAGCGCATCCCGAAGCAGAGGAGGCGCGGTATAAAAGCGCGCGGAATATCACTAGCGATCACTTTAAAATGAAACCGTTGCTTCTGTCGGGCAAAGATGGCATGGATTACTTGACGGAGTTTTTGGGTATTTCCAAGGAAAAAATTAAAAAAGAAAACTTTTTAAAATTAGAACCGGAAACATTTTATATTTTAGAAAGATTTTTTGGAATCAACCGCAACCGCTTGGATGATAAACGAGCCTTAGCGAAGGAAGTAAGTAGAAAATTTGGAGGAAAGGCAACGCGCAAACGAATTTATACCGGGCTCGGGCATATTCGCGCCACATTGTTAGAAATTGAAAAAGCAGCCCATAAATATCGTGAGCCCATGTTGCGTCAATACGCGAGGATTCCTTCCGAATACGGCGTTTCCATTGAAAAGCTGCGACAAGCGGTAGATTTGACGAACACAACAAAAGAAAAAGAGATTTTGCGATTGCGGAAGGGCTGGTTGCGCCTCACGCCGATTCAACGGTTAGTTTTGGCCTATCAATATGGAGTGGAAGGGAAAACCGCACAGACATCCCTTGTCGCGATAGCCAAACTTTTAAAGATAGAGGGATATCAACTGGGCCGGACAAATATTTCCAAGGAGCGGAGAGTGGCACTCGGCGAACTTCGCGATGTTCAAACAGCCGAAGATGAATTTCACGCCATTACCGGAATTTTGCCAGCACAAGTCGAAACAGTTTTGGCAGAGCGAAGTATTTTAAGCCCGGCTGGTGCCAAGCTGATGCGCCGCGATTTTGGTTTTGAAAATGAATTCATCCAAAGTGACCAGGAAACGGCAGCAGAATTTAACAAACTATTTGTTGCCGAGGGGCCTTTCGATGGCCAGGAAATTCGGGATTTACGACGCATGACTATAAAAGTATTGCGAGAACATGCAATCCAAAAGGGGTGGGTTGACGAGGAAATAAAAAAAGTAAGATGGCGAAAGCCGCATGCTGTAAAAGCGGGGACTCAAAACGCAACAGCCGTAATCCGCTATAAATGGACGGATGATTATATTCGGCAAACCCTCGCGGGCTTCGCGTTGAGCGGCCCGATTACTTACACTGTTTTATTTGAAGCGGGACTGCTGCCCTTGATCCAAATTTTAACAGAGTTTGGATCGATCCGCGAAGGCTTGCGGCATTATGGCTTTGAGCCTTTGTTGCCCGTCGAAACAGAGCCAAAAGATTTATTGGATTACTCGACCGGAATTCCTGAAGTTTATGGAATTACAATTGCGGATCTTCGCTGGGCCAATGGAACGAGTGCGCCGCTAGCCGGAACCAATTCTGAAAAAATGATGGAATTGCGTTACGCCTGGAATTTTTTAGAGCCAAAAGAAAGAGATGTTTTAGTAAAAAGCTACTTGAGCACCGATGAGGACGAGCTCTTGCCTGATTTTAGAAAGTTACTCGAACAAACGGGCCTTTCGAGCACGAATTTTCAGAATCAGCGCCGCGCCGGCTTGTTGGCTTTGAAAGACCGGCGAACGGGCTGGACGCGTCTTGTTGAATGGTCTGTTTTGAAGGTAAATGAAGTCAAGACCGCGGTGAAAGATATTGTCTGGTCTGACCAGCACCGGGAATTGATAAATAAGGATTTAGGCTTTACCGAACCTAAAACCGCGCCTGATACTGCGCTAGCTGAAGCACTTAAAATAAGTCCGGCAAGCGTTGGGGCGCGGCGCCGTGAAATTATTAAAAAAATACGCCGCTATGCCATGGACCGCGAATGGATTCCAATGGGGGCTTTGTACATTCCTAAAAAAGATAGTCCGCGTCCGGTGGAATGGACTCAAGAAAAAGAAAACGCTCTCTTCGCGCGGCTTGTGCTCGAAGGAAAACTCAGGTCAGGAGAAATTCATTTTCACCAAGACGAAGAGGTTCGGCGTTTTTATTCTGTTATGGTCACTAAATATGGGTCTTGGCCACGGGCCTTGCAAGTTTATAAACAAAATATTGTTGCAGGGAAAACGGTGGTAGCTGTGGCAGCGGCACAAGTGTCCGCTGTATTGCCCGCTCAAGATGCAGATGTGGTTTTAAAGGATTTCAACTCACGCGTTCTTTCTTTGTCACGAATTTTGAACACGGCTAGTTTGAGTGCAAGCGTGCGTGACAACGTAACCGCGAAAAAGGCTTTGTCCGGCGCCGTCGAACTTTTGGAAAAGACGCGCCCCCATCTTAAAAAATTAGATGCAGCCGGTCGCGCGCAATTTGAAAAGCTCGAGCGTGCTATCCGAGATACGCAAATATTTTTTGATTTACCCCTAACGGTGAGCATCAAGGCTGCGGTTGCGCCGCAAACGGAATCTGCATTAACAGCGAAGGCACCGGCAAGTGTTCCGGTCGCCCCAACGGGCGCCGAGACTAAAAAAGAACCCGCGCCGCAAGCGCCGGTAGCGGCAGCCCCCTTGCCGGAGGACAATTCACCAAAAGCAAGGATACAAAAATTTATAGATGAGCGCCTGCCGGCTATATTGGAAACTTTGAAAGCGGAAATCGGCAGTGCGGAACTTTATCATAAGCGGAAAAAGGAACTAGCTCAAATCGAAAGGGAAATTCAAGGCATTAATATTTTGTTGGTTGCAAAGGCGGCTTTAAAAACCACGTTGGTGGACGGCCCAATGCGCATACTTGCAAATGAGGTGCGTGGATTCAAAACAAAACTTGAAAATGCAGAAAGGCAGTTTCGTATTCCGCTGCCTGCTGCTCCTGCGGCCCCGGCTCCCGCTGCACCAGCGCCGAGTGTGCCGAGATTTTTTCCACCTGCAAAGCCACATTTTCAGCCTCCGCCGCAGAAGCAACGTAAACATTCTGACTATATAAGACAGCGTCGCAAGGGGGGCGGCCAACAGGCAAAAACCGAAGCATCAATAACATGGCAGGCAGAATTAAAACAAACTATTTTATCAACAGGCAATACTCGGGAGGCGCTTACAGGGGATATAGCGAAATTGAAAGCAGCGATTGTAGCGGCCGGACCCAAAGATGCCTACATTGCAAATACTCGGATTATTAGTTTGGCTGAGGTGCATCTTGCCTGGCTTGATGTCATTGATGCGATAGTGACGCCATCGATTGACCCGTATGCAAAGGTTAAGCAGGCTGTCGAAACATTTGAAGGTTCATTCGGAAATGACAAAAGCACATACAGGGATTGGACCCGAATGCTCATAAACGATCCTCGTTATCAGATTTATGAGAATGTTCGCCCAATGATTTCGGGTATGAACAAGGTCAAATTAAAAGATGTCGAGATCGATTTGCAAGAAAATATATTTTATATTTTGGATCTTCCCAAAGAAATTGTGCAACCACTCTTCGGTAAGCACGATTCGTTTTTTCTTGCGCGTTCGGAGCAGCGCATGCTTAATTTGAAAACGTTACCGGCTCAAAAAGTCGGAACAGTTTTAATTTCGCGCGTTGAATTGCGGAATCTTCCCGAAGAAAATTTTCTGGCGCTCTATAAAACCGCCTACACACGTTCCGAGATTCGCTTTTTAGTTTATGGTGAGGATTCATTAACTGATTCTGAAGACCACCGAGCCCAGATGCTCACCACAATTCCAAACGGCAGGGGACGTGTTAATTTTATTAACGGAGATGAGTCGAAAGCTTTGATGCGAGTTCAGGTTTCTGAGCGAGCGGTGATCATAACCGGAAGAAGTGAGGTTCGATTTTCTAGCCTTCGCAAAGGAGTCGCCCGTGTTGCTGCTCAAGGCCAAGCTGCGATGTTGGCCTTAGGACTATTATGGACGGTTAGCGATACGCCATTGGTTCAAAAAGATGAGTTTTTAAGCGATCCATCCGGCCGTTTTATTGAAATGACACGAGCCTTTTTGTCCCAGCTTGTTTTCGCCTCAGCCGCGTAAGATATTTTTGCTCTGAGCTTCGCTCAACCGCATAAATGCGTGATTCGGGTTTTCCACCACGGCGGACGGGCGTGAGGTTAGCAAGGTTGTAGCATAGCGGAGTTTTTGATACACTTTCGCGCTTTCATCACGAAACACAAAGCACTAAACACGAACCACGAGCAAAATCATGGGCTTTAAATGCGGAATTGTGGGGCTGCCGAACGTTGGCAAGTCCACGATTTTCAATGCGATTAATAAAGAGTCACGCGCGCAGGCGGCGAATTATCCGTTTTGCACGATTGAACCGAATAAGGGCATTGTGCCTGTTCCCGATTACCGCCTTGAAACTCTCACCAAGCTGATCAAGCCGCAAAGCAAAGTTCCGACCACGGTTGAATTTTATGATATCGCGGGACTTGTGAAAGGCGCGGCCGAAGGCGAGGGCCTGGGCAATAAATTTTTAACGCATATCCGCGAAGTCGAAGCGATCATGCATGTAGTGCGTTGTTTTGAAGACCCGAATATTTTGCACGTTTCCGGCAGCGTCAATCCTGCGCGTGACATTGAAGTTATCGACACCGAACTTTGCTTAAAAGACCTCGAAACTATTGGTACGCGCTTTACCAAAAATGACAAACTCGCGCGCAGCGGCGATAAAGACGCGCTCGCGATCCAGCCGACACTCGAAAAAATTAAGAAAGCGCTCGAGGCCGGAACGCCTTTGCGCAAACTGGGACTTACCGAAGATGAGCAACTTACTGTTAAAGAATGCAGTTTCTTAACTTTAAAGCCTACTTTTTATTGTGCCAATGTTGCTGAGAGCGACTTGCCGGGCGGGGGGCCGCTGGTCGAAGAGGTCCGCAAAATTGCCGCGGCTGAAAGCGCGAAGGTGGTTGTGATTTCCGGAAAAGTAGAATCCGAGATTATTGAATTGTCGGAAGCCGAACAAAAAGATTTTTTAGAAAGTTTAGGATTGGAAGAACCCGGCATGCATAAGCTCATCCGCTGCGGGTATGAAACTTTGAATTTAATCACTTATCTTACGGCAGGCGAAAAAGAAGTTCGCGCGTGGACGATTGTGAGAGGCATGACCGCGCCCCAGGCTGCAGGCGTGATTCACAGTGATTTTGAACGCGGTTTTATTCGCGCGGAAGTAATGAGTTATGAGGATTTAGTCGCATGCGGCTCTGAAAAAGCCGTCAAAGAAAAAGGCCTGCTACGCGTTGAAGGTAAAGAATATATAGTGAAAGACGGCGATGTCATGCTGTTTCGTTTCTCGGTTTAAGCCATAGCCAGTCAAATCATCTTATAGCATTTCATAGCTTTAAATAATTGATTAAAAAATTTATTTTTTTGTGTTTGTCTTTGCTAAACTCATAATGTAAGTTTTTAAAACCAGTTTAATTCTTGAATCTGTAGAGGGGGAAAATGCGATTTCAGCCCAACCGTCGCTCCTTGCGTTTTAGATTGTTTGTGCTTCTCTTTACGGGGGTATTTACATGGTCTTCCATTTCTCCCGCGCAAGCACAGTTTTCAATCGGTAAGGCCCAAGTCGAGTCGGGAGCACTCTCCACATTTCTTTTTCGTCACCTAAAGCTTCCCGAAAATCTCGCTTTTACCGAAAAAACATATCAAGGTAAAAAGTCTGAAGCCATTTGGATTCTAAATGATGCGCATGCCGTTCCCGCGGCTCAGGAGTCCATTTCGCAAACAATTCAATTTTTACAAAAAGAAGCACGCCTCCGTTTTGTGGGCGTTGAAGGTGTCACGGGCGATTTTAAAACCGAGCTTCTCCGCGCTTTCCCTGATCCGGAGAAGTTGAACCAAGCCATGCGGCAGCTTGGGGCACAAGGTGAAATTTCAGGCGCAGCCTTGGCCGCGCTTTCAGGCAATGAAAAGACACATTATTTCGGAGCCGAAAACTCTGCTTTGTATGCAAAGGGCCTTCAATTTTATTTTTCTTCGCGCGCCGCTTTGCCCGCCTATCAAAGCCGATTGGATGAACTGAATCAAAAAATCAAAAGCCTCAAGGAAGAAATTTTTTCAAAAGAATTGATGGAGTTTGAAAGCCAGCGCGTTGGTTTTAAAAAAGGCGAGCCGCAGGCTCTTGCGTCAATTTTAGAAAAAGCAAACCTGAAACTCTCCGGCTTTAAAAAAGATTTTCCGCATCTTGCTGTGCTGGCGCAGGAGCTTCAAGACGCTCAATCTTTTTCGCGCGAAGCGCTCGCGGCATGGAGCCGGGAAGTCCGCCGAAAAATAAAAAATAAACAGACGCTTAAAGAATGGTCCTCGAATGAACAGGCTTGGGCGACGGGAAATTTATCCGATGCGCAATTTGCCGCTTATGCGATTCGTTTCTGCCGTGCGCAGGGCTGGACGCCGCGTATTCCGGAGGCATTGCGGGCTTTGGCGCAGCGCGGAGAAATGTTGGCACGCATGCGGTCGAATATCTTTCTTTCTGAATGGGAAAACATGCTGGCGAAACTTGAAAAAAAACTCGCCTTCAAATCAGACCAGACCGCGCTTCTAAATTTAATTCATCAGTCGGAGTTTTTAAACGACTGGATTAAACTCGAGCTTTCCCGCAAAACTTGGAATCAGACGGTTAAGCCTTTCTCTGTAGTTTCGAACGCGCGCTTTCGGGCTCTTTCCGAAAATTTAGAAACTTTGCGCGCGGAACTTGTGAATTCGGACTTTGCGCTTTTTTATAAGAATGCCGAAATGCGCGAAAAAGCATTGCTTGAAAACACCTTGAAGCAAATGCATCGCGCCGGCGAGTCGACCGCAGTTTTGATTGTAGGCGGCTTTCACGCCGAGGGGCTCACAAACGAGCTCGAAGCACGCGGTATTTCTTATTCTGTTTTGACGCCGGCGATTTCGGAGCTGCCTGCCGAAAACCGCTACAACGCCTTAATGAGCGGAGATGTTTCCTGGAAAAAATTTCTGCGTGTTGAAAATGGCCAAATTAAATTGTATGAATCTTTTGCGCGTGCCATGACACACCGGCTTTTGGACTTAGAAGGCGAACGTAAAGATCCCTCGCGTGCTTTGGCAAATTATAAAACATGGCGCGAAAATTTAATTCGCGGAATTCACGGTGCTGCCGCGCAGAAAAACCTGCGCGCGCTTTCGCTATTAGACGAAATTGTTTTAGAAGCGGTTTATCCCGAGCAATATCCTTCGTTGAAAGCAAGCTGGAAAAATACATTCGCAAAATTAATGCCGGCGCTTCAGCGCCTCAAAAAAGCCGGGAAATTAAATCAAACAACGCTCGCGTCTTCGTTGAATGCAATGACGATGAAAGAGTTTATCAGTACCCCTTTTGTTTTAAAAGGGCCGGTGATGCAGACAGCACAGGTTTCCGCCTCTCCGGCGACAAGCCGCTTTCGAGCAACATCATCATCTTCCAAAGCAATTGCACCCGCCTTTGCACGCTCCGAGTTTCGCAAGGCCCCTAAATTGTTAACTCCCGAAAATGGATTTAAATATTTGCCAGAGTATTGGATTGCAAGCTTTGCCATGGAGGCCGGCTTGCCGCGGCATATTTTAGACGCAATTGAAAAAGATATTAATGATGATCTTTATGATCTTCAGAAAATTTTACCTGAAAACACGGCGCGAGAAGTTTTTCGGGCCATTCAGGAAAATGATCATGAGGAGCTTAAAAAATTTGGGGTGACCGGCGGAGCCGAACTGGCTATCCGTGCCGCATTTGAGCAAGCGACCAAAAAGCTTGTAGCTAGATATAAAATTCCCAACGCGCAAGCAGCGACACTTATCGCACAGGTGACTTTAACGGGAGGTCTCGGTGCATTGATGCCGGATCTTTATGAAGCCCATGGCGCCATTGAAACAGGCGCGTCTAAAGGTTGGGTTGGATTAAATCCGCTTTGGAACAGAATTAAAAACAAACCCGAAAAGGGCGCGGGTGTTCCGTGGGGCGATGTTATTAAATCTAAAATGAAGTTGCGTGGAGATTTGAAAATTCAAATGACGCTTGAGCTTGACGGCCGCGAGCGCGAAATCGAGGTGGCAATTTATGAAACAGAAATGGACTTTCACAAGGAAGCCAAACAGTATTATTTAGATGCACGGTATGCAGATACGCGCGAGCCGGTCTTTCAAGAGGCTTATGAAGATAATTATGACCGGTATTCCGATATGATTGTTTTCCGCGAAGCAGGACAACTTTTAATGAAGAAGTTGGTAGCCGGCAAACCGTATGAGAATAAAATATTGGTGGTGGATCACGAGGCCTTTACCAGCATTCCTCTCGGGCATTTCCCCGATGCAATAAAAGTGACGCTCAATCATACCGTTTTCATGCCGGGCGTGCCTAAGCCGCCGGCGGCCTTTTTCAAACAGCTCAAATTTCCAAGATGGATGAAGCGCTTTATTACCGGGAACGGTTTGATTTGGATTACAGACTTTGTTCTGCTTAGCTACCACCTTATCACGGGAGTAAGTCTGAATGAACACATGCAAGCGTTGCGTGACAATATCTTCCGATTTTACTGGCATAAACTTTTTGGATTTTATGATCCTAATAGCAAAGCTCGAAGCACAAACGGCATTTTCTTTCAGCGCTGGGTTTCGCCCGACCGGCAGCAATTGAAAGAGAAGGCCAAAAGCGCAATCGGCATACCTGTTTATGGCGATGTGCCGGAAGTCAGTGACGCAGCGCTCTTTGAAGCGTTGAATTTGCCCGATCATGCAGATCAGAAAAAGGACTTCATGCAAAAAAATGAAGCTATCAGTGCCATTGACGCGGCCCAGCTGATGATTTGGCTCTATCGCAAACATAAAATCAAATGGTTGTTTGACAGCTTTAAAGATTATATGTCTGCTCACGGTCTTAGTGAGGCCGCGCTGATTTCGCGAATTGAGCAATTTTCTTCCGAACTTACGACTTTTTTGAAAGCAGACAGAGCAGAGCCCTGGAGTGTTTTTTTGGCCGTGCATCCGGCGTTCAATGACTTTATCCAGGCCGCGCTGAATGATCCGATTTTAACCAATTTGCGTCGGCAAGTTGCTTATAAAGGGCCTGATAAATATGACGAGGGATTCACGCGCGAAGCCAGGCAAGCACTAGATGAAAAAAGTCTAAGCCATATTGATCTTGGACAATTGTTTAATGAATGGCTTGCCGGCAAAAAAGAATCTTTTTCCCTGGTCAAGCAAACGATTCGGAATGCTAAAAACTTAAATGAGATCCATGAAACATGGGCGCGGCTTTTAATCGGCGGCAGAACTTTTGACGAGCGAGAAGCCTATCGTAGGTTTTTATATATCAAATTTCTTGTTGAATTGATGTCGATTGAAGACCGGGTTGCAACCATCGAAAATTATAATTACTACGAAGCGCCTATCATTTTTCGAGGTGCGCAGGGAGCCATCATGCTCTCTGATGAGTTTTTAGAAGCGTCGGCAACCAGCATGATGAAAGTTTTAGCCAACGGCGGTGAAGTGATAGGCGTCTTTGGCGGGGCTAATCCGGAAATTTGGGTTGTGGTTGACGAAAACGGGAAAGAAATTCCCGTTCTGGATAAGGATGGCAACCCTATTTTAAAGTATGAACAGCTGGCGGAATGGTTGATAGAAAAAAAAGCGCACATTCGCAACGGTATTTTAGTTGCCTACGATAAAATTATAAGCACTCAAGCAGGCGGAGGCCGGCGGCCAAGCACCGAATCACTTATCGCGGCAGTCAAGCAAGCCAAAGAAAACAGAAAAGATGCCGAGACGCGCCAAAAGCGTATGTTTGACTCGGTTGCTTCTTCGCCTCGTGTTGATGCGACAACCAGCCAAGCTTTGGCGCATGCGCATTTATTTGAAATCACCATTAGCAAGGAAATGGAACGACGTGCATTAATTGAACGCTCTCCGCTTGATGGGAAGGCAATCGAGTCCATTCCGCGACGAAAGACTTTTGTCTGGCGTTTATTGCGAGAGGGCAAAGAAGTTCCATTGAAGGCGTATCCCAGCGATCCGGCACTGAAGGGCGGATTGTTGCGGACCATGCGATCATTTAGAAAAATTATAAACTACGAAAGATTGTGGGGCGCCGAACAAACTCACGGACAAGATCTTCTTGTTAGTTTGGCGTACAGTGCGGGGATTCGTTACCGGGAAACGGTGATTGAGAGTCATGACGGAGATCCCAAAAAACGTTCGATGAAAATCGAATTTATCGGCGTTTTGACTCCTGCGGAAATGGAACCGGGGCAAAATTTGTTTGATTATTTTATAGCTGAATTAGAAGCTTTGCCGGAGAACCACTCCGTCCTTACGCAGCGTGTTTACGAGCTTCGTGAAAAAGCTATGGCATCTACGAATCCGCAAGTTAGGCTTGAGTCGCTTTCCGAAATAGTCGAATTGATCGATCAATGGCTGCTGGCATCAGCGGGGAAATTCCTCGAAGCCTATTTAAACGCGATGAGTCCGGACGAGATAGCCCCATTAAGAAAAAATTTAGAAAATGCTTCTATCGATAACACTTATCAGCCCTGGGCAGAATACCTTGTCCGGTATCTTGACACCCAATCTTGGGCGCACGTTTTAGATACGAGCGTAGATGGTTTGCACAGCTATGTTGTTCAGCGCCCAGGAAAAAAGCCATATCTTGTTAACATCAATGTTGCTCATTCTGTAACAGACGAAATCGAGGGGGGGCAACGGGTAAAAAAGGCTCGCGCGACAGTGTTTTTTGACAAGTATGCCGCCCAACTCCTTGGTTTCTCTCAGAGCGCATTTTTTCTTGTCAAAGAAGTGAAGCGAGGGCTCGATTTCAAATTACACCCAGTCGGAGATGGGCGGCTGGGTGTCGGTATTCTTGCGCCGCTTAACATCGAAGTTTTGGAATTAGAGCCTAAACAGAATGAAGCAGCGTTTAAAATGCATATCGCTACGAAGCTCGCGAACGAAAGAAACGCAGAAGGCAGCGTGGGTGAAATCGAAAGACAGATTCAAGCCATGTTCGAATTAACGCAACCAGAAGAGCGGGAGGCTGCGTTTTCGCAGTATTTTGAGCAGCTTGCTGAAATCGATTCGCGATCTGCCGTGTTTTTATTTAGCAAGGCCGGCGTAAGAATAATTCAGCTTCTTGCGGCTGCGCTTGCGCCGCAAGAGCTAATATTATTTGAAGATTGGGATGCCGCAATGTATAAAAACATTCAAAGATTGAATCAGCTTGTAGAGGGCGCTCTTTTTGATGAGTCTCAGGTGGTAGAGCGGCGCGTCGTGACTTCTTCACATATTGCGACAATTGTTATTGCCGTGAAATTAAAAAGCGGCGCAACAGTTTTCTTCAATTTAAAAGTCGCGCCAGGTTTTGACCGCGAGTTCAATCAGGGCAGCAGTGAAACTCAAAAATTAAATACGGTGATTATGCCGAACGAATTAAAGTTTTTGGGTTTTCGTGATGCCGCGATTAGGGACGGAATGGTTCAGCGGGATGGTGCGCCCGCTCAATATGATGGTCGAAATTTTCGTGAGGCTTGGCAGGTTAGGATTCCGGCCGAAGACGCGTATCAGACATTAATTGTAACCCAGCGTTCCGAGACAAGAAGCGCTGCTGTTCGATCAGAAGCTCGAATTCAAAGCGGCGCGAAGACACCGGTGGCATCAACAAACAATCTAGGAATTTTCGCGGCATTCTTTTTGCTTGTCGTAACCATCCTTGGAAGCCAACCCGCTATTGCGGCAGAAGTCGCAGCGCCGGCTTATATTGCGGCTCATTTAGGCGACGGATTTGTTCCCAAAATTATTTTGGACTCGGCGCGGGGAGCTGCGGCTGAAAGCAAAGCCAGAACCGAATTGCCTCTCGCTCAGCCTGCAGTTTTACCCGCGGACCCTTTGGAAATATTTGTTGCAGCGCATTTTCAAGCTAATCCGAAAACCAAACTGCATTTGGGTTTTGCGATGGCATATTCACCGACAATGGAACCCGATTCTCTCGAGGCTAAATCTGACTTTTTGATATACGCCGAAAAAATCGAAGCCTTAAAAAGGCAACATCCCGACGGATTAATTGAAAATCATATGGCTTTGCTCTTGCCTAAAAAACCTTCCAAGGAAGCTTCTGCATTTTCTAAAAAAGTAGGTAAGGTTGCTCGGGTTCAAACTGTCGCCAACTCGGAAGCCATGGAATCTTTTCTCATGCGCAATCAGGAAATTTTTACTTTCAATCTGGAAGGACTTAACATGCAGCCTTCCGATTTGAAGGCCTTCCGGCATTTGGCAGTTAAGGTCGGCGGGCTTCCCTCGGCGCAAATTTTAAATTCCGCGGTTTTTCTTAACGTTTCAACCGCGGCTCAAACAGATATTACGGTAAAAGATGTGCAGGAAATCGCGCGTCGCTATCCCTCGCTTTTCGGCTTCAACGGGTCGCTTTCGATTAATTCTATCTTGGATGCGGCCTTGCTGGCGGTTGAAATTCGCAATTACATTGCTTCAATGGCGTAAACAAACCTTTTCACACCCCCGAGGAACGGCGCGGACCGCACCTCGGGGGTGTCTTCGTTTGCAGTCTTTAGTCGGTAGTCTTTAGTCGATAGTCTGTGCTAAAATTCCCCTATGTCAAATTTCCTTTATAAAGTCAAAAGCGATTTCCGCGCCTGCATTGACCGTGATCCGGCGGCACAAACTCCCTGGGGCTGGCTCGAAGTAATATTACTCTATCCCGGTTTTCACGCTGTTTTGCTTTACCGATTCGCGCATGTTATTCATTCATGGAAAGTTCCGTTGATTCCGCGGCTGCTTTCCCAGCTTGGACGTTTTTTCACCGGCGTTGAAATTCATTCCGGCGCGCAAATTGGCCCCGGGCTTTTCATTGACCATGGCATGGGCGTCGTGATCGGAGAAACTTCCGAGATCGGCAAAAATGTCACGCTTTATCAAGGCGTCACTCTCGGGGGAACGGGGAATGAACGCGGCAAGCGCCATCCGACCTTGGGAGATCATGTTGTCGTGGGCGCTGGAGCAAAGGTGCTCGGAAATATCCGGTTGGGTAATTGCGTGAAAGTCGGCGCCGGCTCGGTTGTGGTTCATTCGGTCCCCGACAGCTGCACCGTCGTTGGCGTTCCCGCGGAAATTGTTCGCAAAGACGGCAAAAAAATAAACCCGATTGATCTCGATCATGGAGATTTGCCGGACCCCGTACGTGAGCTTAAAAATCGCCTTCGCGCGCTTCAAAAAGAAGTTGAGACTCTTGAAGCAAATTTCGGTCAAAGCCCGCCGGAGAAAAAATAAGTTTTAATGTTTAGCCGCAAATTATTTTCAGTAACAACAGGTTTCACGCTTGTGGAAGTCATGATTGTCATAGCGATTCTCGGTATTGTTGTGGCTATTGCCATCCCGGCTTTGATGCGTAGCCGGTTGAATGCGAATGAATCCGCGACAAAATCGAATTTGAAAACGTTCGCGACTTCTATTGAAGCTTATCGCGCCGCGCAGGCAACGCCGTCTTACCCTGCGGATATTAGCGGCCTTACGGCCGCATCACCAGCCTATCTCGACTCGACTTGGGGAGCGGGAACGACAGCAACTAAAAGCGGTTATCTTTTTACTTACGCGCGGACCGATGCGTCACAGTATGCGATTTTCGCTCAACCCGCACAGGCTGCGATCACGGGGAATAATTCTTTTTGTGTCGATGAAACGGGCGTCGCATGGTCTTCCGCTACTTCTTCGGGAGCTTTTACAAGCTCACCTTGTTCCGGCGGAACAGGCGCAGTCATACTTCAATAAACAAAAAGCCGCTTCCTATATGCATCACAAAATTTTTTCTTATTCTGACGGCGGCGCGCGCGGCAATCCTGGGCCCGCGGCAATCGGCGTTTTACTGTGCGATGAAAAAGGCGCGGCTCTATTCGAGCAGGGCGAAGTGATTGGCGCTACGACGAATAATGTCGCGGAATATGAAGCTGTTATTAAAGCTTTGTCGCTTGCCGAAGAATTTGGCGCGCATGAGATCACGCATCATATGGATAGCGAGCTTGTCAAAAAACAGCTGACGGGGGAATACCGCCTTAAAGCAGAGCATCTCCGCCCGCTTTTTCTCAAAGTCAAAGACCTTGAAAAGAAATTTAAAAAAATTTCTTATGTGCATGTGCCGCGCGAACATCCCCAGATGCGCCGAGCTGATAGGCAGGTGAATCGCGCCCTCGACGAAGCCGGATATTAGTCATTTAAACTCTGGGCTGCACCCAACCGCAAAACACAGCGTCCGATAATCTGCTAGCGAGCCGCTTCCCTCTAGAAAACCTTCCTAACGCCGGGGGTTGGGAAGGTTTTGGCACCAGTTGCCGCTTGTCCCCCGTACCTTGTCGCCTGTAGAATACCCGCTCTTCATTCTTCAGAGCGGACAAATATTAGCCATGAACTCAAAATCGACTAAAAAAACAGCAGGGCAGAGCCTTTTTTTTAACGGGCAAAGCGCACGTCTTATTTTTAAATTTTTTGCCTCCCTTCAGCTCGCCGTGGGAACACTTGTCACGCTTATGATCGTACTTGCCGCGGGAACAATCATCGAATCTCGCTATAGCGCCGATGCCGCGCGAATTTTAGTTTATGGCGCGCCCTGGTTTGGCCTCATTCTTATCGTGCTTGTAATAAATTTAGCGTGTTCCGCGGCGGACCGCTTACCGTGGCAAAAAAAGCATATCGGATTTGTACTCACGCATCTGGGAATTATTACTATTCTCGCCGGCTCACTTGCGACCCAGCAGGCCGCGGTGGATGGGCAGATTATGCTAGAAGAGGGCGGCAGCGGAAAATGGGTTACGCTCAAACAACCCATGCTTTATCTCTATTCGCAGGGGTTTAAAGAGGAGCGGATGCTTTCATTTAAAGAGCATGCGTTTAAATGGAAAGGCCGTGAAAAAATCGCAGAGTTAAAAACGGAAGGAAAGCGGGCAGAAATCGCGGTTACCCAATTCTGGCCGAAAACCGAATCGGAAACCAAGTGGGTTTCCGCGCAGGAAGGGCCGGCGGCGGTGCAGGTCACTTTGCATAATCAACAAATGAATGTGACGCAATGGATCGCGGATGAAGCTTTAAGCCGTGAAATTTCAGTCGGACCGGCGATTTTAAAATTCGCTTCCGATTTTATTCAGCCTGCTGCGAATGTGAATGATAAGCCCTATTTGGAAATCCAGCGCGGCGATGAAAAACTTCAAATTCCCGTTCCTGAAAAAAGCGCTTTGCCTTATGAGAAAGTTTTTGAGAATGGATTGAGCGTTAAAATCACTGAACTTTACGGCTATGCTTATGTCGAAGAAAATATTTTAAAAGAAGGTTCGGCCGCGGAACATGCGGCGAATCCCGCGGCGGTGTTACAAATTAGCTCTGCGGCTGCGCCCGGTAAAGATGATGCCTCTGGCCAAGGCCAACCGGCGCAAACAGAACGGCATACAGTTTTCGCGAATTTTCCGGATTTTCCCACGGTGCACGGCCGTCCCGACAGCCAGCTTGGTTTGACCGTTCAGTACCGCCGGCCGAATTCTGGTTCTAAGGGAGAGAGTCACGAATTACGTTTTGTGGCAACGCCCGGCGGAATTCAATATCAAATTCAAACCGGAACCAAACTTCAACAGGGCCCGGTCGAAATGGGGAAAGAGATCTCGACGGGCTGGATGGATCTGCAGTTTCGCGTTGAGCAGGCTCTGCCGCACGCGGCATCAGACTTGAACGTAATTCCTCTCGAAGATGACGACAAAAGAGAAGCGGCTTACGGGGCGGTTGAAATTGAAATCAAAACCGAAGCCTCGTCCAAAAAGTTTTGGGTTGTCGAAGGCGTTCATAAAAGCGTGATCATTGACGGTGGGCTTTTTGAAATTATTTTCGGGCGGCGCCAGCTTGGCCTCGGATTTGAACTGGCTCTGAAAGATTTCCGCGTCAAGAATGACCCGGGAACAAATAAGCCGGCTTCGTTTGAAAGCGATGTTGTTTTAAAAGATTTCGCGCGCGGCGTTTCGCTTGAAAAAACAATTTCCATGAATCAGCCTTTGACTTATCGCGGATTTAAAATTTATCAGGCCGGGTATACCCCGAACCCCGGCGGAAAAGACCTTTCCGTTTTCGCGGTCGGGCGCGACCCGGGAATTCCCGTTAAGTATGCCGGCGCGCTTATTATGGTCGGAGGTATTTTATTGATGTTTTATACGCGGCCTTATTCTCTCCGCAACGAAAAAGGACTCCAATGACAGCTTATAGCCCACAGCACAGAGCCCATAGCATTAAGAAAATATTAGCGGCCGGCTATCGGCTATCGGCTATTTGCTTTTTGCTGACTTTGATTTGCATGAATCAATCTTTTGCCGCGCAAGAGAGATGGTCAGATGAACTTGCTAGTATTCCTGTGCAGCAGGGCGGCAGGGTCAAGCCGTTCGAATCCTTCGCGCGCGAAGCTCTTTTATATGTTACGAGCAAAACCGCCTGGCAGAAACAGCCCGCGGCGCAAACAGTTTGGGAATGGATCGTCATTCCCGGTAAATGGCTTTCCGAGCCGTTGATTTACGTGGGCGCGCCACAAGTGCGCGCCGACTTTGGGCTCAAATTGATCGGAAAGCGCGTTTCCGCCGAAGTAGTGATGGGCGAAAAGGCGTTTGTTCAAAAAGTGGAAGACGCGCTTCTCCGCCGTGAAAAACGCGGATCACTTTCTTTTACCGATAAAAAACGGATCGAAGTTTATGAGCGCGCGATATTCCTGACACAATTAGGCGACGGAGAACTTCCGGGCTGGATCCCGGAACCGCAAAGCCCGCAGGGAGCCTGGCTGAAATTCGCTGATTTTGCCGCGGCGCCCGCGGACTGGATGCGTGAATTGCCGCAGGCGGAATTGCAGAGTTTCAAAAAATCAGCCGAAGATTTTGCCGCGACGTTCAAGGCGGAAAAGCCGGACGAGGCCGCGAAAGCGCTGGCGGGACAGAATTTCAGAAAGTCGCTCGAGGCTGTCTGGGCGCGCGCGGGGATGGTCATGGACTATAGCCTTGTCGACACAGAAATTTTTTATAATCACCTGCATGCTTTCGGCCGCGGCTCCAAGCTTTATCTACTTGCGGCGCTTTTTTTCCTGCTCAATTTATTTTCGCGCCGCAGCCGCAAGCGTGACCGCAGTTATTCTTTGATTTTAGGTTTGTCTGTTTATGGAGCGGCTATTTTGCTGCACGCGGTCGGGTTTTATTTGCGCTGTGTGATTTCAGGCCGCGCGCCGGTAACAAACATGTACGAATCCATCGTTTGGGTTTCCCTGGCCGTCGCGGTTTTTTCGCTGCCGATTTACTATAATTTGCGGCATCTCACCGTGCTTGTGATTTCTTCATTTGTTGCTGCGCTGGGTTTGTTGATCGCGGAATCTTTTCCCGCCGTGCTCGACCCGGCGCTGTCGCCGCTTGTGCCGGTTTTACGCAGCAATTTATGGCTCACCATTCACGTTTTGACAATCACAATGAGCTACGGGGCTTTTGCGCTGGGCTGGGGATTGGGTCATGCCGTTGTTTTCGGATATGCTTTCAGAAACACTCCCGCAAAAATTGAAAGCGCGAATGCGCTTGCGACCGCGGTTTATCGCGCGCTTCAAATCGGCGTTGTTTTGCTCGCGGCCGGCACCGTTCTCGGCGGAGTCTGGGCGAATTATTCATGGGGCCGGTTTTGGGGCTGGGATCCGAAAGAAACCTGGGCGCTGATCGCACTTCTGGGCTATCTCGTCGTTTTACACGGAAGATTTATCGGTTGGTAT
>JAYSWD010000064.1:0-20059 GCA_043718225.1 Candidatus Omnitrophota bacterium | reverse complement strand
CCACCGAAGGCGGTATGGATATCGAAGAAGTTGCCGCGAACCGCCCCGAAAAAATTCTGAAACAGAATTTCTCAATTATAGCCGGCCTTTCCAAGGCGGACGCGCTAAAAATCGCCGTCAAAATGATTGACGATAAAAAATACCAGGACCAGCTCGCGGATGTGTTTATCGCGCTCACGAAGATTTTTGTCGACCTGGATGTTTCACTCATTGAAATCAATCCGCTTGCGATTATGGAAGACGGCAAACTGCTTGCGATCGACGCCAAAATTAATTTTGACGATAACGCGCTTTTCCGCCACGCGGAAATCGCCGCGATGTATGACCCTTCGCAGGATGACAGCCGCGAAGTTGAAGCCAAAAAATTTGACCTGAGCTATGTCGGCCTCGACGGAGAAATTGGCTGCGTAGTCAACGGCGCCGGCCTTGCGATGGCCACCATGGACATCATTAAATACGAAGGCGCGGAACCCGCCAACTTCCTCGATGTTGGAGGCGGCGCCAGCCAGGAAAAAGTCGCGGCGGCCTTTAACATTCTTTTGAGCGATAAGCGCGTCAAAGCGATTCTGATCAATATTTTTGGTGGCATCATGCGCTGTGACGTGCTCGCGAACGGAATTTTACAGGCGGTCAAGAGCTTGTCGCTCGAGCGCCGCGCGCAGTTGGATAAAACGCCGATTGTGGTGCGCCTGGAAGGCACGAATGCCAAGGAAGGCCGCGAAATCTTGGCAAAATCCGACATCAAACTTTTTTCCGTTTCCAATTTTAAAGAAGCCGCCGAAAAAGTTGTTGCCGAGCTGAAGAAGTAATGTTGCTGAATGGCGGTTGTTTGCGAAAGCAAACAGAGCCAAGATAAAGACAGGAAGAATCAATGAGCATATTAGTTAACAGAAATACAAAAGTTTTGGTTCAGGGCATCACCGGCACGCATGGCGCTTTTCATGCCGAAAAGATGATTGAATACGGTACGAAAATTGTCGGCGGCGTAACGCCGGGCAAGGGCGGACAGACGGCTGTCGGCGGCGTGCCCGTTTTTAATTCCGTCAAAGAAGGCCGCGATAAAACCGGCGCCAATGCGACCATCATTTATGTTCCAGCAAAATTTGCGGTAGCCGCGATTCAGGAAGCGGCGGACGCGGGCATTGAACTTGTGATTTGTATTACGGAAGGCATTCCCGCGCTTGATATGGCAAAAATTAAACCGGTGCTGGATGCGAAAAAAATCCGCTTGATCGGCCCCAATTGCCCGGGCTTGATTACGCCTGATGAATGCAAGCTTGGCATCATGCCTGGCTATATTCATAAAAAAGGTCCGGTTGGTGTGGTTTCCCGCAGCGGAACTTTAACTTACGAGGCTGTGTGGCAGCTGACGGGTCTTGGCATCGGGCAATCAACCTGCGTCGGAATCGGCGGCGACCCGATTATTGGAACTAATTTTGTGGATGTGCTTGATCTTTTCAACAAAGACCCCGAAACAGAAGCCATTGTCATGATTGGTGAAATCGGCGGCAGCGCGGAGGAAGAAGCCGCGGCGTTTATCAAACAAAATGTTAAAAAGCCCGTGATTAGTTTTATCGCGGGCGCGACCGCGCCGAAAGGCAAACGCATGGGGCATGCCGGAGCGATTATTTCCGGTGGTTCCGGCAAAGCCGAAGACAAAATCGCGTGCCTCAAAACCGCCGGTGTTTTTATCGCGCCGTCTCCCGCATTGATTGGCAAAACCGTGCAAGAAGCTATGGCAAAATCGAAGAGTTTTGTACCTGATGCTAAATAATTTTAACGCAAGAGATTTTGGTTCGAGCCGAGGAATGAGGGGCGACGCGTATCTTGAAAATACGTTAGCGACGAGAAACGAAGGATCCGGAGCAAAAGCTCTGCATTGAATATGAGCGAAAACTTCGACCACGCTTTCGACGAATACCTAAAAGCAAAACCCGCCGAAGCCATGAAGGCCATTGAATCCTTCCAGAAAAAAATCGCGGCCTCAGAATTAAAATACGGTAAAGTGACTATCCCTACTTTTTTCAAACCGCTTTTTCTGAGCTCCCGCCAAACGCATTTGGTCAAGCGCGTGACCGCGGCTTTACAACAGGTGGTGAATACCGCGATCCGGATTTATTTCGAAGACAACCGTTTTGCGCGCTATTTTCGCTTTACGCCCGAAGTCGAAGAACTGATAAAAATCGACCCGGGATATTCTCCCGCGGTTATTTTTGCGCGTTTCGACGGCATCCTAGAGGGCGGCCGGCTCAAACTCGCTGAATTGAATTGTGATTCTCCGGTGGGAGCGGCCTATTCCACACTGTTATCGGAGACAATGCTTTCCGAATCTTTTTTCAAAACATTCGCGGAAGAAAACACGCTCGAGGCTTTTCGCCCCGCGGACGATATTTTGGACGCCCTGCTCGGTGTATATGAAGACTTTGGCGGATTTGAAACTCCGACTATCGCGATCATGGATTGGAGAAATGTGCGCACACGGCCTGAATTTGTCATGCTGCAAAAGCGTTTTGAAGAGCGCGGCTACCGTACGCTGATTGTGGATCCGCGCGAATTATCTTTCAAAGGCGGAAAACTTTATTCCAAAGAAACGCGCGTTCACCTTATTTACCGCCGCGCGCTCGTGGAAGAGCTCGCCGCGCATCGCGATGAAATCCAGGATTTTCTCAATGCCTACAAAGAGCGCGCCGTTTGTGTCGTAAACCCGCTGCGTTCCGCGATCGGCAGCCACAAAGGCATGCTTTCGATCCTGACGCATCCTTATTTTGATTCTTTTTTTACGCAGTCTGAAAATCAGATCAAGCACGAACATTTGCCGTGGACGCGCCAGGTTCTCGACGCGGAAGATTTTTTCGGCCATCAAAAAATGTATCTTGTTGATTTTTTAAAGGATGAAAAAGAATCGCTGGTTGTCAAGCCGACAAAGAAAGATGCAAATCGGGAAATCCGCGTCGGCGTGGACACATTCGATGACGTTTGGAATGAAACCATTTCCTGGGCCATGACCGAAAACGCCGTGATGCAGGAATTTGTCGCGGTGCCGACCACAACCGTCCCTAAATTCGTCGACGGTAAACTGGATTGGGAATATAAAAAATACAACTTCAGCGCGCTGGCCGTCTCGGGCAAAATGTGCGGAGCCTTCAGCCGCTTGAGCGATTCGAATGTGATTAGAGTGGCAGATCAGGGGGGATTGATTCCCGCTTTTTGGTCCGACCAGCCCTCCGATCAATTCAGCTAAGAACTTAAAACTAAAAGCTCAACCATAACTATAAGCATCCGGGAGGCTTTGGGCTTTAAGCTTTAGTTTTTAGATTTAACCTTTGAGCTTTGAGCTGTATAATTTTCGCATGTCCAAATCCTTTACGTTAGAGCAAGTCAATGAAATGCTTCCCGAAGTTGACCGTCGCCTCAAATTAATCTGCGAAAAACGATCCGTTTATCGCCGTATTCACGACGCTGTTTTTGTGCAGGAGCTCGCGCAAGACGCGGAAAAGAAATCAGGCGCGGATTTATTTGACTCCAACCTTGAAGAAGATATTCAGAGTCTCGAAGAAACAATTTATGCCTTGGCCAAAGAAATTGACGCGCTGATTGAGTTGGGCTGTGTGTTGCGCAGCATGGACGCGGGGTTGGTTGATTTTCCCGGGCAGCATCACGGCGAAAGAATCTTTTTTTCCTGGAAAACGGGCGAAAAGCAAATCGCCTTTATCCGTAAGCGCGGCGCAATGGGTGCTTCCTCTGAGCGTACCGCAATATAATATTTCTCTCTCAAAGATGAATTTGGTCTTTTAGCAGAAATTCAACTGCTCAAACAACCGATGCTGCGCTCGGAACTCGCAGTCTGAATTCCTGCCTCAAGACATCCATGCGAAAGGAGGCGGGGGCAAGAATCAGAGAAGCAAGGTGCGTTGCTAAGTGAGTTGAGATTCTGTCATTTAACCGCTGCTTTATTCCTCGAATCTTAAAATAGCTTCCCATTATGTCTTCTTATGGCTCGACATAGACGCGCCATAAGAACGAATGCTTATCCTTGTTTCGAAAGCGAAAAAGGTAAGGAAGGACCCTGGCTGGTTAAGGGTAGGAACGTTTGCACCATTTCAGAAGTCGTTTTGTTGGCGCAGCGTTGGCGAGCCAATAAAAGGAATAACGGGAAACTAGCCATTCGCACAACCGCATTTGATATAGCTTTCTTTTGGTGTTGTTTTCCAGAGCCACTGTTTTATTTTTCTCTGCGCTAAGCGCAGCCGTTTTACCGGCATCGCTTTGCTAAGCCGGTAAAAGATATGGCGGGAAACTACAAATAATTTCGAGGAATGCGGCAGAGCAATTAAACGACTGCATCTCAAATCACTTAGCAGCGCAGCTTGTTTCTCCGCTAATTGCTCCACCCACTATTGCGAGGATGTCATAAAAAGGAAGGCCGAGAGGCGAGTTCGCCGCCAGCGGACGGCGCTGTTTGAGCATCTGGCCTTCTTTTTATGGCCTGCCCGTACTTTTCTTGATCTGAATTATTTAAGCAGTTGAATTTACTCTCCGGATGCTCACGCATCTTTAGCGTGTTCTTTGGTTGAAAATACTGGCTGTCCGTTATCAATCGGATTCAACGGCACATTTTCAGGCAATGCAACCACCCATGCCTCTTCCGGAAAAGCCTCATACAATGTAATATTTTTCATTTTTAAAATTGTCTTATCGTCCGTTCCGGGATGGGCGACCGTCGTTTGCGGCGCGTAATAAAACTTGGAATTAACAGCGTCCAGTTTGTTTTTTATTTTCTTGAAGCCGCCGCGAATCACCACTGTGGTTACAGATCCGTCGGGCGTAAGAAAAGTTTCGTTTTGAACCTGCCCCTTGTCATCCAGAATTAAACGGCGCGCGAGATAATGATGCCCTTCGTAAGGCTTTACGATTTCAAGTTCCATGCCGTCCGACATGCCGTAAGCGCCGGCAACCTGTTTTTCAGAAAATGCCTCCGGAGAAACGGCGCGGTAAAGATCGAGCGGTTTCAAATGGCTGGCGAATTCGGTGGAATACTCAAGCTGAAATATGTCGCCGTGCCATGCTCTTCGCATTCCCGGCAAATATAGCAAAAAATTCAAATCGTCATTTCTGAAAATAAATACCGGCTGCCGCGACTCCCCAAAACATTCCATAAGCAGTTTTTTGCGCAACGGGTCAAAAAGCAAGGTTCCCGTGCAGGCACTTTGCAGTGCATCCTGTTTATAAAAAGAAAGTTCAATTGAGGCGGCGAATGGCGTCCAGTTTTTATTTTTAAAATAATTGCCGGCGGCGCGTTTTACTTCGAGGATGGTTTTGGGTTCCGCCGCTTGAGAAGGAAGCGCAAAACTAAAAAAAATAACCGCGGCGAGCGCGGATAGGCGAAAAGCTCCACTCACCGGGCATTTAAGCTTGCGGTGAAGAGTTCTCAAGCTGTTCTTTGGTGTAAATGATGCGCTGATAGGCGGTCCAAACTGTTCCGAACAAAGCAATCAGTAAAAGGGGTTTGAGAAGCGGCGGAATCAGCGCGCCGATACCGATCGCGGCATAGCGGGTTTCGCGCGTGAACATTCCCACGGAACATTTTTCGATAAAATTTTCCGCGCGTGCCTTCGCGTAACTGACGATAAAGGAAAAAATTAAAAAGCTGAGTGTGACCCACATCCAGAAGGGCTCATCCTGATTAAAAAAATGAAGTGTGAGGCCGGCCAAAAGAAATCCATCGGCAAAGCGGTCCATGGTTGAATCAAAAAAGGCCCCGAATTTGGATGCTTTGCCCGAAAGCCGGGCGAGAGCTCCATCCACAGCGTCACAAATTCCGGCGAGAAGCATAACAAGCGCTCCGGTAAAAAGACCGCTGCTTGAGAAAAAAATTCCGGCGAGAAGACTTAAGGCGCCTCCTGCCAACGTCAACTGATTAGGTGTAATGCCTTTACGGTTGAGCGCGTCGGCGCATCTGTTGAAAAAAGATGATAGCACCGGATAGAGTTTTTCTCTGAGCATGGGTTCTCCCTGAAATGAAATAATGACTTAAATCGCCGGGTATTGTATTTTCTAAGGGGGACTAATTCAATAACAGTTATTAAAGGGCTTGCGGTTGAGCCTGCCTGCCGGCAGGCAGGCGAAGCTCAGAGAAAAGGGGAACAGGATGGAAAAAATTAAAATCGAAGATTTCGGTAAATTGGATTTGCGAGTTGCGACCATTATCGATGCCGCCTTGCATCCTCAGGCCGACCGCCTCTATGTGCTTCAACTTCAAGTCGGAGAAGAGAAGAAACAAATCGTGGCCGGTGTGCGCAAGTTTTACGGAATTGATGAACTGCGCGGCAGAAAAATTGTGATTGTTAACAACCTTGAGCCTTCCGTTATTCGCGGCGTGGAATCAAACGGCATGCTGTTGGCCGCTTCCAACGCTGAAAAGACAATGCTTTCATTGGTTGGTCCTGAACGGCAACTTGACGACGGCGCTCGCGTCGGCTAATTCTGCCTAGTTGAAAAAGGTCATCTGCCGCGTTATAAACTTCGCTTCCTTGTGCGGCGTATTACACGATACGCCTCCGCGGGCGCTTGTTTATGCCTTGCACCTGAGCCTTTTTGAACAGGCATAAAGAGCAAAAAGAAAATGCTAAAAAATAATATAAAAAAAATAGCGGCCGCGCTATCGGCACTGCTCGTAATCGGTTATATTTTGGTCTGCACTTATTTTTATGCCGAGCAGGGGAAAATTCTTTTTCCGTCGCGCACCACCGACGCCGATTTTCAATATTCATTTCCATTTCCCTTTGAAGAAGTTTGGATTGATTCCGACGGTGCGAAACTGCACGGGCTGTATTATCCCGCGCAAATAGAAGGGGAACGGACCGAGTCCAAAGGCATTATCATTTTTTTTCACGGTAATTCCGAAAAAACGGAACAATTCGGCGAATCAGCCGATGTGTTCACGACGCGCGGTTATGATTATTTCATTCCCGATTACCGCGGCTATGGAAAGAGTACCGGCAAAATCACAAGCGAAACCCAGTTTCTCGCCGATATCGACCGGATTTATGACTGGGCACGCGCGAAATACCCGGAAGATAAAATTGTTTTTGCCGGCCGCTCGCTCGGCGCTGTGCCCGCGGCCTATCTGGCTTCGAAGCATAATCCCAAACTGACCGTCATGATCGCGCCGTTTTACAATGTTGCGGCAATGAAAGACATCCGCTATCCGTTCCTGCCAGATTTTCTTTTAAACTATCAATTTCCCAATAACCGCTGGGTGGCCGAGTCGAAACGTCCCGTTTATTTTGTCCACGGCAGCCAAGATAAAACCGTGCCTTATGAGCAGTCGGTAAGGCTTTCACGTATGACTAAAGCGGCGCATAAACATTTTTCGGTTCCCGGCGCGGGACATAACAATTTGCAGGATTTTCCGATTTATCACGAAATTCTTTATCACATCCTCCAATTGGACGAAGCCGTCCGCTAAGCCTCCTTCTGGCCTTATGACCGGGTTTGCCGACTCTGCGCCGCGCAAAGATGCGCGCGTTTTGACGTCCTGTCAGCGATTCCCTTATAAAAACAAAGTTTTGTCCCTACAGTGTGTTTGATTTGTACTCCCTATAATTTCGCATGTCAAATCTTCAAAAAAGCCGGGTCGAAATTTTTGACTGGCTGCGGGGACTTGCCTGCATTGCGGTTATTTTAGGGCACTTTAAATTTTTGGGAATTCCAAAAATGTATTTTGTGTGGTCGATACACGCTTTTGTCATGGTTACTATGGCGCTTGCGGCCAAAAGCAGTTTTGATACCGCCAAAATTTTGCGCCGCATTGCCTATGTCGCGTTTGTTTATATAGCCAGCGTTTTCGTCTTTGCGCCGCTTTTCATGCTTTCTGGCAAGCATGTTCCGCTTCGCGAACTTTTTTTCAATCCTTTCACGGTTTTTATCGAAAATCCTTACTTCGGCCACCTTTGGTATATTTGCCTATACGCCCAAATATTATTTTTTCTTCTTTTTTTCCTGAAGCCTCTGCGCAAATTATCGCCCATGCCCGCCCTGGCCGGCGCTTTTATTATTTCACAAGGTATGTTCGTTTTCACGCATTACGGCCTAGGGGCTTTGGAATCCCTGCTGCTGCCGTCCTGGTTTTTTGTGATGGCGGCCGGATTTTATTTCATGCCGGAGCTTGTGCAAAAAATGCAAAGCAGCCACGCCACCCGTCGGCTCCGCGCGGGTGTTGCCTTGCTGCTTTTGATATTTTTTTACACGCATCACGCGGTTTATCCGTGGCTTGCAACACCTCAAAACCGCGTATTCGCGCTCAATACGTTTGTCTTTTTATTATCGATTTATTTCTTAAGCGAAGTTTATTTTTTTGTGAGAGCGGTGCGCTGGTTTAAGCCGCTGATTCAATTCGTTGTGTGGGCAAGCCGCTATACGCTGAGTTATTATATTTTTCATCAGGGCATTTATAAATTTTTCGAATACCGGTTTCCGGATGCGGATAGGTCCCTTCTCGCGCTTGTCTGTCTTGCTACAGGGTTAGCTTATGGCTATGGAATTCATGAAAGCTATTTGTGGCTGGAAAGAAAAATCGCGTCTGCAAAACGCACGAAACGGGAAATTAATTTTTCGGCGCCAGCCTAAGCAAGGTCTTACACGAAATCCTACACGCTTTGGCATACAGCATTAAACACCCGACTCCCAAGAGCCTGCATTTTTTCGGCGCTGCTTAAGCTGAACCAAAAAATGCGAGATAGGAAACTGGCTGGTTAGGTGCGGGGAAGTTTGCGGGCGTTCAAAAGTCTTTTTATTGGCTCCGTCTTGCCGGGCCAATAAATAATATAGCGGGAAACTACAAAGATGGCCTTGAGGAATAGAACGGCAAGCATGCGGTTGCATTTCAAATTACTTAGCAGCGCACCTTGTTTCTCTGCTTAAAGCCTACCACCCCATTTTGAAAGTGGCGGCTCACGGGCCTTCTTTCGATAGGCGAGTTCGGAACGAAGTATCCGCTGTTTGAGCCGAGCGAAAGAAGAGAGTGAGCCGGGGTTTTAGGGTGACTTGTAAGTAGACTTGTGAAAGCAATTCCAATATAATTCCCGCCTTATGAATACAGCCCAAGCAACGACACCGCAGACAGACCAGCTCGACGTAAAACCTTTCCGCGGCTATCGCTATAGCCCGAAACGCGTTGATTTCAAGAAAGTCATCGCTCCGCCGTATGACGTCATTTCACCCGCGAAACAGGACCATCTTTACGGCCTTTCGCCTTTTAACGTCGTGCGTCTGATTCTCAATAAAAAAGAACCCGCCGATAATGCCGAGCACAATACTTATTCGCGCGCCCGCGATGCTTTCAACAACTGGATTCAGGAGCAAATTCTTCTGCGCGACGACAATTCCAGTTTTTATATTTACCGCCAGTCTTATAAAAGCCCCCTCGACGGAAAAACCAAAGAACGCACCGCGCTTCTGGGCCGCGTCAAAGTTGAGCCGTTTGAAAAGGGGATTATCATTCCGCATGAAAAAACTTTGAAAGGCCCGCGTGCCGACAGAATGAATTTGATTAAGATGATTGAAGCAAATTTATCTCCGGTGTTTGGCCTTTATAAAGACGAAAGCGGTGTGACAGGCAAACTTCTTGAAAATGCTATTCGCCAGGCTGGCAAACCTATTTTTGATTTAATCGATGAAGACGGCATCGGTCAAACGCTTTGGATTACGACCGACCCCGCGATTTGCAAAGATATTTCCGATAGCCTGCGCGATAAAAAAATCTATATCGCCGACGGCCATCATCGTTATGAAACTTCGCTCGAATATGCTGAATGGAAACGTTTGCAAGAAAAGAAGCCGGTGAAAGGCCCGCAGCCTTACGACTATACGCTTATGGCTTTTGTTTCTTTCTCCGATCCCGGTTTCATGGTTATGCCGACGCATCGTTTGATGATCAAACTTACTGTGCCGCAGACAGAGATGATTGAGAAACTGAAAACACAATTTAATATTGAAGAAGTCGCGGCTGAATCCATCGAAAAAACTTTAGACAGCGGCAAGGATTTGCCCGTGCGTATCGGTTTAGTTTTCAAAGATAAAAGTTATTTACTTACACTTAAAGATCCGCAGGCCGCGAAGGCGACATTAGGCTGGGACCAGTGTAATGAAGTTGGCCGACCGGCCAAACCAGATGTTTGTTTGGATTTGAATGTGAATATCCTCGGGCACTTAGTATTCGCCAAACTTTTAAATTTTCCCGATACCGCCTGGGAAGGGAATTTGAAGTTTGAGCATGAAGCCGGGCCCGCGATTGAAGCTGTTAAAAAAGGGGAAGTTGAAGCCGCGTTTATTTTGAAAGCCGCACCGATTGCAATGCTTGAGAAATTGGGTGCTGTTCAAGAACGGATGCCGCAGAAGTCTACCTATTTCTATCCGAAGCTTGCCAGCGGAATCGTATTCCACCACCATTCCGTATAAAATCTGACCATAAGGCCCCATCTGCGTTGTTGGCCGCGGCGCTCACTTCGTCACTGTATTTTTTAATACAGCTCCTTGTTCGCTCGCGTCCGCCTAGCATCTGACGCCTTCTGCTCAGATTTTCTTACGGAACCTTAGCCAAGCCGTTCTCTTTACCGCGACATATAGATATCGTTGTGGGGGCGGCAACTAATCTCAGGTTGTTTTGTCAGGCATCCCCGCATCAATAAAAAGCTCCTGCCCGATAATAATTTTATTCTCCGCGTGTATTAATACTCCCATTAGACAGCCATAATTACCCATTAAAGAAGGAGGGCTTATGCGATTCATACGCCGGGAAGATAAGTCGAAAACAAAGCAGAAACTTTTATTTTCACGTTTACAGCAAATTATTCCTCCCCATAGAAAAAATGACATACCGGTCGTGACCGAGTCCGGTGCTGAAAGACAGGACGAAAGAGAGCCGAGTTTTGAAGACAGGATGAAGGAGGCGTTAGGCGCCGCCCGCGCTTTTCACCGCAGCTACTCCTTCGATTAAATTCGCTATTTGCGCGGCAAATTTAGAAACCTCCAAAAAAAAGCATTGCGTCTGCTCAAATGGGCTCTTGGCTAATTAAGTTTAAAGAAAAGAAAACCAAAACCCTGATCTGTTCAAACAGCTGAAGCTGCGCTCAGAACTCGCATCTCAAGATTTTGATTTTCTTTGTCTGCATATAGGTGTAAGTGGCAATTAGCCGAGAAGCTAGGGCGCATTTATAAATCTCTCGAAGACTCGTTATGTTCCTTCTTTCTACCAGCCTCGAACTTCAAAGCAGCTTCCTATTATGCGGTTTTTCTGCGATTCCACGCGAATCCCAAAAAGCCCGGACTTCCAAACCTTTCTTCTTCGATTTTTAGTCGTTTCGGGTCTATAATTTCTGCGCTTGGACGGGTTGAATTGGTCGTTAGTTTGTAGTAACCGAGAGGAGCATTATGACGATGAAGAAAATGTTGATTACATGTCTGACGACAACCGTGACTTATGTTTTGTTGGAGATGGTTCTTCACGGCGGTCTTTTGTCGGGTCTGTATCATCAAACGGCGCAGCTATGGCGGCCGGAAGCGGAAATGAAAAATTTTTTCCCGCTGATGATTCTTGGCGAAGTTTGTTTTGGTTTTTTCTTTGGTTTGATCTACCTCAAAGGTTATGAAATGGGGAAAGGCACTCTTATTCAAGGGCTTCGCTATGGTTTGCTCATGGGGCTTATGTTAGGTCCCGCAAGTGGTTTGATTTGGCATGTGATTTTATCGATTCCGGTATCTCTTGCCTTGGGCTGGGGCTTGGGTTGTTTGGCGCAATTGCTCATCGTGGGCGCCGTTGCCGGCCTGGTGACAGGCGATCGGCCTGAGTGGCACAAGCTTTGATGCTCGCGTGGAGTAAAGAGTCTTTATTCTAATAAAAGGAGAAAAATATGCCTGGAAACACCGTAAAACTGCACAGGGTTTTGAAGACAACGCCTGAGAAGCTTTATAAGGCTTTTCTTGAGCCGGTAGCGGCTGCGAAATGGTTTCCGCCGTACGGGGGTTTACCTGCATGGTGCATCACATGGAGCCCAAAGTGGGAGGGACTTTCAAAATGTCTTTCACCAATTTCACGACGGGGCAGGGGCATTCTTTCGGCGGAAAATATCTTGAGCTTGTTCCCGGCAAACGCCTTCGTTATACGGACAAATTCGATGACCCGAATTTGCCGGGCGAAATGATGGTGACGATTGACCTCAAACAAGTTGTCTGCGGAACCGAGCTGAACATCGTCCAAGAGGGAATACCCGCAGTAATTCCGGTCGAGATGTGTTATTTGGGCTGGCAAGAGTCGCTTCAGCAGCTCGCCAACCTCGTTGAGCCGGATATCAAGGGATAAACTTTTGACAAAGACAATCGTTCTTCTTATAGGAATTGTCGGGATAACTATCCAAATATGCAGAGGAAAGCCTTCGGGCCTTTTGTATTGGTGCGTCGACCGGGAAAGCCGCCCGGTTTTATTCTGGCTTGTCGTTGCTTCGGAAATAATCGCTTTGATTCTTTTTGCTCTCTATTTTAAATTTGAAACACCTACGCAGTAGAATAGTATTAGTTGGCAGCCTTTAAGTTTTAAATTAATTTCGTGGATCGTGGAGCGAATTTATGATTAACGAACTTACAAATAGCCGTGCGATTGAGTATCCGCGCGATTTAGTTTGGCGGGCGTGGTCGGAGCCCGAGCATTTGACACGATGGTTTGGGCCGAAGGGTTTCAGCAGTACTTTCCACGAATTCAATTTTCGTGAGGGCGGCGATTGGAAATTCATATTCCACGGGCCCGACGGTAAAAATTACGACAATCACAATGTTTTCGCTGAAGTCAAAAAGCTTGAACGGATCGTGTTCGAGCATCTTTCCAAGCCGCATATTTTTAGGGCGGAAGTGACTTTCGAAGACATAGGCGGTAAAACGAAAGTGAATTTTCATATGATCCATGAAAAATCAATCGACGAAAAGTTCAGAGCGTTTTTACTTGAAGCCAACGAGCAAAATTTTGACCGTCTCGAAGCCGAATTGAGACGCATGACCGCGGAGAAGGGTTAGCTGAGCAAACCATGAAAAAGATCATTATTGTTTTGACGGGTATCATTTTATTTTTAGCCGTGGTTGTATTTGTCGTGCCGGAATTGAGAAAAGCATTCATGGGCAGCTTTAAGAAGGCACATGAAGATTCGTTTGAAACGTCTTTTAAGAAAAGTTTTGTTCGCGCTTGCAGTGCCGGTAATCCCAGCAGGGTCTGCGAATGTGTGGCTGACAAAGCTTTGGCGCAATTGGCCGTGACGCAGCTGCAAAATGAGGAATTTGCCGTTCAATATCTGAAGCAAAATCTTTTTCCGCTCTGCATTGAGCAATATAAACGCAATGTCGCACATTCCAACCGCGTTAAGGGCGGTTAGCGCATGCAGTATAAGGCGTTATTTTCCTTCAATTTGGAATCCGCGGAAAATTGCCTCAGATACCGCTTATTTTAACGCACGTAATTCAGAAGCTGGGCTTGCCGCAAAATCATTATTACGGCAGCGGTTTGTATGGTGTAATTTGTGGTATAGCGTTATACCAAGCTCGAGGGGCTGCTGTTCCACTGATTTTAGCCGCATGGCGACTTAGACGGTCGCTTTCAGGTAAACCATTACTCCTCGTGGCCGGCTTCGGACTTATACTGTTTTCCGAAGATCTTTCTTTTTAAAGTTTAAACCTTATCGGAGTGACGTATGATCAAAAATATAGCGGCAGTTTTTTTAGCGGTATTCATGACTGCTTGCGCTTCAGCTTCAAAAATAGTTGTATGGGAAGACAAAGATATTTCACGAAAGCATGAAATTTTAGGGCCGGTTTCAATCAGCCAGGAACTCGATGAATCAAGCGGCGATATGATTCAAGGCTTGGCACAATATCTATCTCGTGACGGACGGGTTTCATCCAATATGCCTCCGGAAATGAAAGTCGCTTTAGATAACAAGCTCGCTAAACACAAAGAATCTGCCTTTGAAGCTTTAGCTAAAAAAGCTAAAAAATATGATGCCGATGCGGTTATTGCAGCCGAGTATACCTACACCCCGCCATTTGTGACTTTTTCCAGAAAAGCGATGATTACAGCTAAAGGCACGATGATTAAGTATTAGTAAAACGCCAGAGGGAAATTTCAGGGTTATACCTGACAGTTTATCCCAGACTGTCGTGTTAGATTTTCCGGGTAGAAATATTCATTGTAAACCCGGAGATTAATATGCAGATTAAAAAACGGTTCGAATTGATTTTATGTGTGCTTGCTTTCGCGGGCTGTTCGACTTTCGACCAAACGATTCTCGTGCCGGAACAGAACGGCATTTATCATGCGATCGCGCTTGATTCATCCGACTTTGGGGCTCAGCGCAGCGCTTTAAACCGTGCAAACAAAACCTGCTCCGGACGCGAGAATATGCGCTATGTTGTTGACTCTCAGCAGACTTTCTATCGCGGAACCGCGACAAACGCTGGCCCGATGAGCGCCGCAAGCAGCGGAAATTCTGCCGCGCGTGAAACCGTTCCGGATAAAAAGACCGCCGAAGACTATAAATCCGTGGTCACATTTCATTGCGTAGCTTATTGAGAGGCTAAGCCCGGAAGATTTAAATTTTAATCGCATGCCGCGATAGCCGATAACTAAAGAAAGGCAGCCGTGAACAAAAAATCCGAGGTTTTGATTTTGTGTTTCGGGCTTATTTTGGGAGGGTGCGCGATGAGTAACCGCGAGGCGATTCGAACGGAGCCGCGCGTTGACTTACAGCGTTACATGGGCGATTGGTATGTAATCGCGAATATTCCCACTCCGGCTGAAAAGGGAGCGCACAATTCCGTTGAATCTTATGCGCTTAATGAAGACGGCACGATCGCGACGACGTTCACATTTAACAAAGGTAACTTTGACGGCAAGAAAAAAAAATATACTCCAAAGGGTTTTGTGCGCGATAAGAAATCAAATGCGGTTTGGGGGATGCGCCTGATTTGGCCGTTCAAAAGTGATTATCGTATCGTCTATTTAAATGGTGATTATTCGCAGGTCATTGTCGGCAGGCAGAAGCGGGACTACGTTTGGATTATGGCAAGAACTCCAGCCATTTCCGAAACGGATTATCTGAACTTAGTCCAAATCACCGCAGAAGAAGGCTACGACAAATCGCAAATACAAAAAGTGCCTCAACGAATTTAAATAAACGAACAGCGAGGAGCTGAAAAAAGATTGCTCAAAAGAAAAGGCCGGGGAATAAACCCCGGCCTTTTTTAATTTGCTAAGAATCAGTAGGTTGTCGTTGTGGTCGTTTTCGTGCTGGTTGAGTTACCGTCATTCACAACTTCAGTTTTCTTATGAATCGTGGCGGCGGGCGCGGGGACGGTTTGCACAATCACAGGCATTGTCGTGGTAGTCGTGACGGTTGTTTGAGTGATGCGCATGGCCTCGGAATAATACACATTTTCAACCGCGGGATAGCGCCGGGCAATTTGGGTTGCTTCCAGAGTGCTACCGGTCTTGCTTTTACTTGAGGCGTCGATTTCAACATAATCTCCGACCTGCAAACCGTCAAAAGAATCGACTCCCTTATATTGCGCGCCGGGAGCCGGTTTGACCCGTACGATCTCGGCGGCTTGGGTATCGCCATGGTTCGGGAGAAGATTGAAATCCGGCCCGCTTGAATCGATGGCTGTAATCGTTCCCTGGCTGTTCTCCGCTAATGCATTGAATTGCAATGATAACAACAGCGCTAAAAACCCTAAAATTAATTTATTTGTTTTCTTCATAAAAACTGCTCCTTCATAAGTTAATTTGTAATGTCGGCTCCATCCTAAACATTGCGGCGGAAAGAAAAAATGGGGAATTATCCTTATCCCGAATGTTTTCGGCGCCCGCGGCCTATTTATTTTCCAGGGATATTTGATCGATTAAAAGTGTGCCCTGTTTGGGGTTTGAGTTTCTGTCATCAAAAACGATGACAAGTTCGCTCAATCCGCTCCAATCTTTGATTTTTCTGAAGCGTTCGAGCGGCACTTCGATTTTTTTCCATTTTTCCCTGATTCCGGCAATCATATAGGGTGAAGTTCCGGTTGAATCCTTCAGCTCTAATTTAATTCTCTTCGTATAGTTATCGAGGCCTTCGCCGCGCACATAAAAACTGAGCGTATTGTAAGCCGAAGCATTTTGCCCGTTGAGTTTCATCCAGACACCGTTATAGGCGGGATTCGGTGAATCGACATTGTAATCAATTTGAAGCGCCGCTCCGTTTTTGTCGCCGAGCGCATCGTCATCTTTTACATAATCGATCGAACACCATTGGGTTTTATCAGCCGGGTCTTTATTCCACGCGCCGTAATCACCGCCGAGGTTATTGGGTTTTTCGGCCTTATTAAAGTCCGCGATCACAAGCGGGGCTACCTGAGCAGGATTGGGCATGACAGCATTATTTATTTTTTTATCCGCAGTATTTTGTGAAAATGCCGTGCCGGATTTTTCGGATGACGCCGGTGTTGAGCCGGACCAGAGGGCAGCGTATAGCATTCCGCTTCCTAGAATAATCGCGGTCGCAAAAAGGAAAATTGTTTTTTTCATAAGCCCCCCAACGGTTTTTAATGTGCCCTATTATCGAATGTCGACGTTATAACTAGATAGAGGGGGGAACCTTCTTCTGATTCAGACAAACCCTTACTGGAGTTGGCCGTAAACCCAGCCTTAACCATGGGTTGATTTCCGGAAGGAAAGAGTATTCCCTCTAACTCTTTTCTAGTCTTTGCCTGACAGTAACCCTCTCAGGCCTCAACTTATAATGGCACATAACCAGGAGGATATTATGAACTGCAAAGGACTTATCGTTTTATCAATGGTGATGGCAATGGCGGCTGTCTCACAACCGGCATTCGCTGACATGAACACAGAGGACCATACAGATTTTGTTCAATCTCTGCGCCAGGCTTCTGCTGAACTGAAAGGCACCAATCCTGCGCTTTCGGGAAAGCTGGATGACTACGCGGATAAAAAACAAAAATGGGCCGACAAAAAAGCGGATATGCGGAGAGAAAAACTGGAAGACGCCGCCAAACTCCGAGCGGCTGCGACGGAACTTCAGCCAACCAGAAAAGATCTGGCAGATGACTTGAAAGAAATCGCTGACCGCTGCGAAAAGAAAGTGAAAGACCACGACGATAAAGATAAAGAATAATGGTTCTAGCGTGAAAAGGGGGTTAATCCCCTTGATAGCGCAATGGTATCCCGCGGAGTCTAAAGCGACAATGCGGGATACTCCTTTTTACTGGCCAGATGCGACGGTATATGAATTCGCAAATGTTAAAAGCTTTTCAAGGCCCCGGATTTAATTACTGGGGTACCAGCGCCGAATTACGAAAGGCTTTTGATCTTCGGAAGAATACCCGTTCGCGGGCGTGCGGGTTCGCATGACTTCTTCCAACACGGATCGCAGTTTTCGAACCGTGACTCCACCGCGCGGAGAGCAGCCCATGCAGCTTTCTATTGTGTGTTTCTGATCAAGCACAATGATGACATGGCCCTTCCAGGTAATCAAATCCAGCGGCTGTAATTTATTTGCGATTTTCGCGGCGCTCAGCCCTTCGATTAAAACTGGTTTTCCGAATGTAATCAGGTCGGATGTATTGCGTGGCGTCATGCCGTCCGCGGCTTCGTACAAAAGCCCCGAACAGTCGAGTCCCCGCAAAGCCCACATATTTTTCACTTCAGGCGGAATATTGCCCGAAGGCGGATAGAATTGTAAAAGCTCCGGAGTGCCACGCGCGGTATTTCCCCCCCAAACATAAAGCGCGCCTTGATTGCTTGCCAATTTTTCTAAAATTTGACTTTTCAAAGGCAGTGTTTTTGCGCGCGGTGGCAGCGGAGAATGCGAAACCGATACGAAACGGCTGTCCACATACAAACCGGTTTTTTGAGGCGGGTATTCTGCTGTTCGGACGCGATAAATCAAAGTTCCTTGTATGCGGTATGTGTCTTCTATTTTAAAAACAGTTCCGGGAAGCGCGATGAACTCAACCGCGCGAATTAGGCCGCTGAAATCCCGCTTCAAAGTGCGGCCGTTTGCGCCTCCGAACACCGAATGGAAATCAGCTGTGTTAAGAACCGGCGTGGGAATTTCCGCCCTGGCAAAGCGTGGATTTTCAGTGGCAGCGGCCGGTGATAGAATACTCACGGATATCAGTATCAAGGCCGGCCCCAAGATTTTAGGGTATAAGTTTTTCATATACACCGGCATCATATCAGAAGTCCGCAGTCTAAGTCTTTTAGTCCCGGCTTGCCGACAGGCCGGGAGGGCTACAGGCTTCCTTTTGTGTTAGAATTTTCAACGTCGCAAGCACTCATTTAACCATCAGGAGATTTTATGACCACAGCCACAGCAGTTTTAATTAATGACATTTCTTTGGAAACGGCACGCGCGGCAGTCAGCGCGGCGATTGAAAAAGCGAAGCAAATCAATACTAAAATGAATATTGCGATTGTCGATGCGGGCGCGAACTTGAAAGCTTTCGCGCGCATGGACGGCGCTTGGCTTGGCTCGATTGATATTTCCATTAAAAAAGCAAAAACAGCGCGATTCTTCGACATGAATACAGGCGTTATTGGCGGCTTGTCCCAACCGGGCGGTTCGCTTTTCGGAATCGAGCATTCCAACCAGGGCCTGATTACTTTCCCCGGCGGTGTTCCAATTAAAAACAAAGAAGGTACGGTTATCGGCGCGATCGGTGTTTCCGGCAGCAGTGTTGAAAATGACCATGCCGTTGCCGAAGCAGGCGCGAAAGTTTTCGCGTAAGTAAGCAAAAAAACTTTTATGGGATAACGGCTTATCGATTTGCCTTTTTGTTTGAATATCTATCGGGCTCGGTTTCTGTTACCCTGGATAGTAATCAAACTAAGATCAAAGGGCCGCGATGACAAAAATCCTTAAAAACGAGCTTTTATTTCATTCGACGCATGGGTTATGCCGCGTCGCAGAAATTACAAAAAAGACCGCTTTAGAGCAAGCAGCCTGTTCTTTGCGCCCGGTTTCCCAGAGTCGGTCCAAGGCGCGCTTCACCGTGCCGCTGGATTTGCTAGAAAGCTCGGGATTTAACAAAATTGTTTCCCCTAAAGAGGCCGCTGATATTTTGGAATATTTTAAAACCGGGGACAAAAAGAAATCTGCGGAAGGCAATGCGTGGGCCATGGCGGTGACGCTGAGGACTGAAGCGCGCAGTAAGGAAGTTTTGAAAGATAAGCGAAAGGGCCAACAGCTAAATCTTTTAGTGAAAAGCCTTACCAATGAGCTGGCGATTGTGCTTCAATCTCCGGTCGCGGATACCCGGGCTAAAATCCAAGAAAATCTGTCGCCCGCTTCGAAGATTAATCCCTCCATTCTGGCCGCGCTCGCCAACGTCGACACACTCTAAGAAACGCTTTTCCCATTCATAGTTCCTGACGGTAAGGAATATTTTCAGGGAATGCCCTATTTCGTTTGAATGAAAAAAGGATGTACAATTCACCTAATTTAATACGTCTAATAGATAATTGAAATGTATGTTTAAGATTCTCTAAAGGGGGATTTATGAGTAAAATAATTTTTGCTTTGGCAATACTCGGAATGTTTACCACTGCGAGTTGGGCGGATATTTATGAAGGTGTTATTGTGGAATCGCTTGACGGAGGACAGCTGCTTGAAGTCGCACAGGTAGATGACCTTACTAAAGACAAAAAAACGTTGTTTGTGAGCCTTGATACTGAAACGCAAATTTTAAGCGCAGATTCGGCCGCGGCTTTAAAACCAGGCGATTCCGTTTCAATTAATGCCGTTGAGACTGAGCCGAATCGCTTGTCGGCAAAATCAATAACGGTATCCGGCCAAAAAGCAAAAAAGGTTTCTCAAGACCGTGAATTGTTTGTTTCGTAAAGATCGCACATTTCATTGCGCCGTTATGTTCGTAGCACGTCAAGATGTCCCCATTTGTTAGCAAATGAAATGTCCCCTGGTTGTAGATAAGGGAGATAGCCTCGGAGTAGCGATTTCTTTGTTTT
>JAYSWD010000063.1:0-2074 GCA_043718225.1 Candidatus Omnitrophota bacterium | reverse complement strand
AATATACACGTGGATCGAATTCAATTCAGTCCACATTTCGGAAGTAATAATCGGACGGATGGAACGAGCGTTTTCTCGCGAGCGAAGCAGGCAATTTAAAATTGAGTTGTGATTCCGTTCATCGAAAGTAAGAAAGTGTAGAACTTTTTTTTCGGTGGCAGTGCCGTAAAGCTTTTCGAAAAGCTCATGGTCGCCCGTGGTTGCGACGACGGGAAACCATTGCGCCTGGGCATCTCCCGGCGCATCAATATTGAGATGCAGGCTGGCTTCAATCAGGCGCGCGATATTTTCGGCGCGTTCGCGATAGCGCTGCATCCAGTAAAGTGATTCGGCGACACGGCTGAGCATCATATTATGCGCGCCTCTGAATAACCCAGGTGTCTTTACTGCCGCCGCCCTGAGAAGAATTGACCACGAGCGAGCCTTTTTTAAGCGCGACGCGCGTCAGTCCGCCAGGCATAACGTAAACATCTTTTCCGTAAAGAATATAAGGGCGCAGATCCACGTGCCGACCTTCAAAGCTTTTATTGTTGATCAGCGTCGGAACGCGCGAAAGCGCGAGCGTCGGCTGCGCCAGATAATTACGCGGATTTTTTTTAATCAGCTCGGCGAATTTAACCCGCTCGGCCTTGGTGGATGCCGGACCGATGAGCATGCCATAGCCGCCGGCTTCATTCGCGGGTTTAACCACCAGCTTTTCCATGTTTTTCAGAACATAGTCGCGTTCTTTTTTGTCCCAGCAGAGATAGGTAGGAACATTGGGAAGAATGGGCTCTTCGGATAAATAGAATTTGATCATGTCCGGAACAAATTTATAAATGACCTTATCATCCGCGATACCCGTTCCCGGCGCGTTGGCGAGCGCGACTTTGCCGTTGCGGTAAACATCCATCAGCCCCGGAACTCCCAAATGCGAGTCGGAACGGAAAACATGCGGGTCAAGAAAACTGTCATCGATGCGACGGTAAATAATATCAACCTTTTGGAATCCGCCGGTGGTGCGCATATAAACCGCGCCGTCTTGAATGGTCAGATCCCGGCCCTCCACAAGTTCCGCGCCCATGCGTTGCGCGAGAAAAGCATGTTCAAAATAAGCGGAGTTATGCACGCCCGGAGTCAGCACGACAATAACCGGGTCTTCCGCGCTGTTTTCGGGCGCGATATGGCGCAATGTTTCCACTAGCCGCTGCGGATAATTTTCGACGGGCGCGATCGCGTAATGCCGAAAAAATTCGGGCAGTGTTTTTTTTACCACGTCGCGATTTTCAATTACATACGAAACTCCGGAGGGGCAGCGCAGATTATCTTCGAGCACATAAAAGACACCGTTCTGGTCGCGAACCAAATCAGTGCCCGTGATGTGGCACCAAATTTTTTTCGGGGGAGTCAGGCCGACACATTCTTTCAGGAAATTTTTTCCGGATCGGATTAATTCAGCGGGAATGATTTTTTCTTTAAGAATGCGCTGCTCATGATAAATATCCTGCAGAAAATAATTCAGCGCGCGGATGCGCTGCTTGAGTCCGGTTTCAAGCCGCAGCCACTCCTTCTCGTCAATCAGACGTGGAATTAAATCGAAAGGAAAAATGCGGTCAACACCGCTTTTGTCGCCGTTAACCGTAAAAGTCACGCCGGTGTTCAGAAAATTCTGATCCGCAAACTCCTGCCTTTTTTTGAGTTCACCGCGCGGTAATTTGTCGAAGGTTGCGATGAGGGATTGCGCGATCTCCCGCGGACAGCCGTCCGTCGAGAAAAGCTCGTCGTAGAACCCCTGAGTTTTGTATGCGGAAAAGTTCATGTTAACCCTTTATTTGTATCAATCCTGGTTAAGGTAGTGCAGATTCCGTACCAACTTTGAATCCGGCTTATAAACCAAAGCCGAACCAGTGATCATGCATGGTGCATTCGAGACAGAAAGGGGGATTAATCTACATTGTTGTATGTTTCACCTGAAAGTTCCCTATAAGGCTTTTTCTGTTCGTAGCACGTCAAGATGTCCCCATTTGTTAGCAAATGAAATGTCCCCTGGTTGTAGATAAGGGAGATAGCCTCGGAGTAGCGATTTCTTTGTTTT
>JAYSWD010000062.1:0-52071 GCA_043718225.1 Candidatus Omnitrophota bacterium | reverse complement strand
ACTCCCCAAGCGTTCGCCAAACAATTTCAGGATCAAGACAACAAACAAACCCTAGAAAATTCTACTTTCAATCTGTAGGACAAATGGGGGGAGCGCCTTTCGTGCGTGCACTAATTCTTTAGCTTATCCAAGTCACTTTCGGAGTGATTTTTTGCCCGGGTTTGGATTCAACGACGTTGGCGGTAATTTGATAAGCGTTATTAGCCGCTTTTTTAACAGTCACTTCTTCTACGGCGTATTTGTCTTGGTCCGCTTTATTTTTATAAGTCACTCGCACTTGAGGCTCTTGAGGAGAAACGTTTTGGTCTCCTGAAACTTCGGTAAGTTGATACGTCGTTTTGTATGATTTCCCGCCGTCCTGATTGACACCAAACAAAATTTTGACATCAATTTGCGCCAAAGCATAGGGTGTGCTTTTGTGGAGATTCGCTGTTTCTGTGGAAGTGTTTTGCGGCGTGGTTTCTACCGTGGCGTCGGATTTTTCTGCGATTTGATTGATGGGCTGATTGTCGCTTGCGGGAAAAATAGGCGATCCATACAAGGGTAATGAGCCGGTATAAATAAGAATGGCGGCGATAAAAGTAATATAGATTATTGTGTGTTTGTTCATATTGGAAGCATACGCCATAATTTTCAAAATAGATAGAGCTCACATAAATATCTTTTACAATCTTTATAGAATAAAAACTGTCTTGTATGATCATTGTATAACATCAGAGCAAATACTTTTTAAATTCATTGATAAACAGTTTCAAAATATTGCCTCAATAAAAAACGCCCCATGCTTGTTGCATAGGGCGTTTCTCTGAATATTTTGAATGTTTGAAAAGTTAGTTTTTCTTTTTGCAGTAACCCTTATCTTTCTTTTCTTTATCCTCTTTCTCTTTCTTTTCTTGATACTCTTTTTCCTTGAGTTCTTTCTTTTCTTTTTTCAATTTTTCATAATCAGATTTTTCACAGATTGGCGGCGGCGGGGTAGTCGTCTGATTCTTCACTTTGAAGTTAATATGAACACCGGGCTGGTCTCCCGCTGAATTGGTATAGGCCATATTAAGCGTGTAATTACCGTCAGGCAGATTACGTGTGTCAAAACCAACTGTGCCGTCTCCGGAAGGCCCGCCCCAAATGAAAGGCGGATTATAAACTTTACCTGACTGCGAATCGTTCAAGTAATAAGACACTTTTTTAATATTAGGCAAAGTTGCCGGATTTGGCCGGATACTAACGAGGCCCGAAACTGTCGCACCTTCTTGAATGCCGAGTACATATAGTGCGACATCTGGATTGATGACAGCGGAGCTGGTTGCCGCACTAAGCGGTGATGTTTGATTCAAAAAATCGCCAGGGATTTGTTCGTCCAAAGGCGGAGTTACGGATTGTTGCAGGGCCTGTTCAATACTAATGGTGGGCTGGCTGTTTGCACTACCCAGGATCGCTGCTTCCTGTGCATAGAGTACATTCGCGCCCATAAAAACCGAAATAACTGTTGCCATAAACCGGTTGAATATTTTCATCGCCTTTCTCCTTACTTGAATGTGAAAGCTTGCTTAAACGATGCTTATGGTAATTGAAGTTTCCCCTGGAAAAAATAAGGGAGATGCGAATTTCTTTGTGGGGAAATAATAAATAACAAGCAAGGCGAAACCTTACTGGCGTGGCTCTATTTGAGGAGAAACGTTGACTTCTGAAAATGAATTACAAGGTCAAACAAAAAAGCCCTAAAGCTAGCGCTCTAGGGCTTTGTCGATATTCGATGATTTCGTAGAAGTTTAGTTGTAGTTTTTTTCAGCAAATTCCCAATTCACAAGCTTCCAAAAAGTTTCGACATACTTCGGGCGCAGATTACGATAATCAATGTAATATGCATGCTCCCAAACGTCGCAGGTCAAAAGGGGTTTTTTCTTGTCGGTCATCGGATTGCCGGCATTCGAAGTTGCCACAATTTCAAGCGAGCCGTCTTCTTTCTTAACCAGCCAGCCCCAGCCGGAACCAAAAACACCGACGGTTTTTGCGGAGAACTCTTCCTTGAATTTGTCGAAAGAGCCCCATTGTTTTTTAATCGCATCGCCGACTCTTCCCTTTGGTTCGCCCCCGCCTTTCGGCGAAAGTGAATTCCAATAGAAGGTGTGATTCCAAATTTGTCCGGCCTGATTAAAAATAGGGCCGGTTGCGGTAAGAATTAATTCTTCCAAAGTTTTATTTGCTTCTGGTTTGCCGGCAGTGAGCTCGTTCAGTTTCACGACATAGGCGTTGTGGTGCTTGTCATGATGAAATTCCAAAGTTTCTTTCGATAAATGCGGCGCCAATGCGTCATGCGCGTAAGGCAACGGGGGAAGAGTGAAGGGCATTGTAAACCTCCGGTTTACTGTGCCACGCGCCAAGTTCCACGAGCCACGGGTTTAACGTGGTTCATGGTTCGTGGAGCGTGGAACGGTTCTTAAAGTGGTCATTGCGAGCGTAGCGAAGCAATCTCAAACAAGATCCTTCGCTTTGCTCAGGATAAATTCGCACTGAGCACTTGCGAAACTATGTTTCGCAAGTGCTGTGCTCATTTAAATTTTTCCTACGAGATTGATACCGGGCTTCAAAGTTTTGGAGCCTGGTTTCCAGTTTGCTGGGCAAACTTCGCCGCCGTTGTCGCGTACGAATTTAGCCGCTTGAACTTTACGGAGCAATTCAGCCATCGAGCGTCCGATGGGAAGATTGTTGACCTCGATGCATTGCAAAACACCGTCCGGATCAATCACGAAACTACCGCGTAACGCGAGGCCGATTTCTTCCATGTAAACGCCAAATTGGCGCGAGACTTTTCCGGAAGCGTCAGCCGCCATCGGATAGCTTACTTTTTTGATCGCGGGAGATACGTCATGCCATGCCTTATGCACGAACTTGGTATCGGTTGAAAAAGAAATCAACTCCGCGCCTTCCTTCTTGAATTGCTCATAAAGCGCAGCTGCGTCTTCTAATTCTGTCGGACAAACAAAAGTGAAGTCAGCCGGATAAAAAAACATCGCGACCCATTTACCCTTTAATTCGGATAATTTCAGCTCTTTGAAAGCTTCATTTTGATAAACATCGACTTTAAAATCTTCTACTTTTTCTCCGATTCGGACCATGATTAACTCCTTTTATCCCTGCGCTGCGAAGCTTTGTCCCCGCAAAAGCGGGGAACAGGGAACTTATTTATGACTAGATCCCCCGATCAAGTCGGGGGACGAGGGGGGAATTATAGCATGGTCGTCTTGGCCAAAAAAGAAGGGAAAATACTACGCCGGCAAGCTATCAAAAACTAGCATTGGCACTCAAAGATTAAAAGAATTTATGAGTTTTGAAGGAGTGTCTTGTAAGAGGCAAAGACACCATGTACCTTTTTTCGAACATCTTATAAATCAATCAGTTGCGTACAATTTTAATGCCTAAATTACAAGCCCGCACAGTTTGGAAAAAAGCCGTCGCTGTCAGCATGGCGGCGCTTTTTCTTTTGGAAACGGCCGCATGGGCCGCGCCGGCTCCATTTTCCGAAGTGATCAGTGATCAGAGGTCAGTCGTCAGCGATGGGATAAAAGTTGAATCGCTGGTGAATAAAATTCAAATTCCATCATCGCTTGGATCCATCCAAGAAATTTCGAGTTTTGACGTGGCTCGTGGCTCGTGGCCCGTGGAACTTATCCATATCGAAGATGCGCACGGTGAACCCGAAGCTCAGAAAAATACACAGGCGATTCTCGAACATTTGCAGAAAGAATATGGAATTCAAACTTTTTTTCTCGAAGGCGCCTGGAGCAAGCTCGACCCGGCCTTGCTGCGATTTTCAAAGGATTCAAGTGAGAATGAAAAGATTCTTTCTGAGCTGACCGAAAAAGGCATTGTCGGGGGACCTGAGCTTTTTTTAGCTAATGCTCAAAAAAGCAGTGAAGCGTATCTCGTGAAACGTGAAGCGGGCGAGATGCGAAATGCGCTTCACGCTTCACGCGTTGAGGGCTATGGAATCGAAGATCTCGATCTTTACAAAAAAAATCTCGAACAATTTCGTGCTGTGATAAGCGCGAAGGAAAAATCCAACGCTTTCTTGAATGAAATGAAGTCCGGGCTTTTGACGAAAGCTTCGCAGGTTTTAAATCCAGAGCTTGCCGCTTATTTTCGGCAATGGAGTTTTCAGGAAGAAGTTCAAACAGATTATGCCCGTCATATCGAGTCGCTCGCAAGCCATGCGCGCAAATCTTTAAATCTAGACTTGGGCGATGCACGCGAACAATACGATTGGCCCATGCTCGTCAGATTTCAAAAGTTGAAATCTTACGATCGAGCCACGGGCCACGAGCCACGAAACACGAATATAGAAATAGAAACAAAGCGGTTGGGCGAATGGTTGGGTCAAAAAGGATTGTCCAAAGACGTTCTCTCCGTGGCTCGTGGTCCGTGGCCCGTGGAACGCGGAGATGTCCGTCAGTTTTTTGAAAATTTTTATGAGCGGGCATCGCCGAAAGGTTTTAAGTTCAAAGATTATCCCGTGCTTTCCAAGGAGTGGGGGAAGCAGATTCTTACACAGGAATTGGACGCCCCCGCTTTGATCAAAGAAATTAAAAACCTCGAAGACAAGCTGATTGAAAAATTGGCGCAAACTCCGGATGAGAAAAAACTCATTCAAAAATACCGCGAATATCTTTTGCTCCGGAAATTGTTGCGTCTTGAACTTTCTAAGGATGAGTGGCAACAGCTCGTTCCACGGACCACGGACCACGGGCCACGGCAGAGCATGGACGTTAACGTGGCTCGTGGTTCGTGGCCCGCGAGCGTTAAGGTTGTCTGCGAGAAGGCGGTTGAATTTTACACAACAGCTGAAGAACGAGATGAGATGATGTTTAATAACACGCTCGCCTGGATTAAAAAAGAAAAAATCGAAAAGGCGGCGATCATCACCGGAGGTTTTCACTCTGCGGGTTTGGGCGAACTGCTCAAACAGAATAATATTTCCTACGTCCGTATCCAGCCTCGAATTGCCCAAATCAAAGGGCGCGAGAATTATTTGAAGCTCATGACCGCGACGTCGCATTTGCGAGCGATGAGTCCCGCTGAACCGCATCCGTTTGAGCCACAGTCTTGGCGTGCTGAAATCAAAGGGTACCAAGCTGTTTCAGCACTGTCCCCAATGGTTTCTCGCAAGCCACCAGCGGCTATTCGCAATTCATTCGTGAAAGCTCGTTCCGAATCTCGGAAAGGTTTTTTTAAAAAATGGCCCAAAAAAGTTAAAGTGCGTCAAATCGAATTAAAAAACTTAAAAAACGGCGGCCCATCTGTTCGGCTCGCGGTCGAATTTTCAGAAAAGGGGATGGACGAGAAATACGGGACCTATGATTTTTATCACGCTGATGTTTTTATCGAAAATAAAAAAACGGGGTCCGTTGCTTTTATAAGGAATATTTTTCCAGACGGTAAAAAAGGCTACCAAATTGTTCATGGTTTTCATCCGCTTGGCGGCGCATCAGAAGAAAGTTTTAAAACATATCAGGGGCAAGCGGTTGGATTAACCATTTTAAATTGGCTGATATGGGAGGCGCAAACCGAGCATGCACGGTTTTTTGTCGGTGAGACCGGAAATTTTTCATTGATTAGAGCTCTGTCCCGATGGCTTTCAGATTTAAAAGTCGGCTCTTCTCTCAAAGCGGTTAAGCAGCCATTTGAAGAATGGTCTGCACGGGGACCATTTTTGGATCCCCGTAAACCAGAACAGGGCTCGGTTTTAATGGTGACTCCTGACAGGAGCGCGCAGGCATATATTAGCCTGCGGGTTTTAAATCAGAGAGACGGTTTATATCAGGTCGAAAAAATCAGCGAAACGGCTCCGGAGACTGCCATTCCGCAGAATCTTAATTTGGGTATGACATTAAGAATAACCGATGATGGAAAGATTTTTAAAATGGAGCCTATGCAGGAAATCGGACGTGTTTTATGGCTGGACAGCAATACGATTGAGCTGGAGGGAGATCCCAATATTCAGACACCGCCTTTGGTTAAGGTTCGCTCCGAAATGCGGGGGTGGGAAAGGGTGTGGGAATGGGTTGGGGCAGTCAAGAAGTGGTTTCATGATTTCGAAATACAGAGAGAGCTTGAAAAGGAACTTTCTGAGTTGTTGGTCCCGGAGGTGACGGGTGAGGTGGCGCAGAAATTATTCAAAAAACGATTCTATGAAAAGCCTAAAGGATTCTTACGCCCCTATTTTTCAGGCGACATCCAAATTTTTGAAAGCGCCTTGAAATCAGCCGAGCGCACGCAAATTCTTTCGGACGATTTAACCGTTAAGCTTTGGCAAATGTTTGTACCGTCTTTAAGTAGCCATATGTCAAAAGCATTTGAGGTTTTGATGCGAGCACTTAGTGCTCAATCAGCAGACTTCAGAAGCAGTTTGGAACAATTTTTTCGTACTCACAGCAATCAAACCTTAGCTTACGTTGCGGCGAAGGTGTTAGCGTTGGAAAGTCAATCGAGCAGACAAAAAATGGCAACGACCGTATTACAGATGTTAGATGGGAAGAGTGACGATGGGGAGCAGCCGACAATTACAGAAATTAAAATGGTTGAAGGCTGGGTAGAAAAGCTGCGGCCACCTTCTACTGGAACCGATCAAATTGATTTCTTCTTACAACGAATCGCCAAGGAACAGGAAAAGTACTCCGCGATAAGTCGTGAAGCATTTACGCCCGAGGTTCGCGCCGCTTTTGAAAATTATTACCAGGAAATTCACGCAGTTCGAACAACGCTGGAACGTGGACTCGTATGGCTTCGTCCCTCGCTGGAAAAGCTTGCACGCTCCGAAATGCGGGCGCTTGCTACCTCGAATAACCGCGTAGGTTCAACCTACGCGGTTGGGAAGGGTCAGTTGTTTCAACGCTCCGAACTGCGCAGAGATTTAACACCGCAGGAAGTTTACGATTTATTTTCAGAAATTAGGTCAGTCAACCGGCTAAATCTGGATCAGCTTAGAGATGAACTTGACCGGACAAAAATCATTGCGGAAGAAATTTCACAGCGGCCTGTTCAGCGAGTGCTGGTGGCCGGTAACGGCTCAAAATGGCTGCCCCATTTTTTATATTTAATGGGGAAAGATGTAGTTTTTGTTGATGGCGATGCAGCCTTAACGCGTTCCATAAGCATGGCCAGAAAAAATTTAAATGACCAATTAGAAGCCAAAGGAATTGCTCCTTTGCTCTACCCCGTTATTCACGCTGAAATTGGGAAGCTTGATTTAACACAAAACAATCTTGCGCCGCATTCATTTGATCTTGTGACGATGATTGATTTAAGCACAGACCCGCTTGGCAATCCGCGCGAATGGCTGGCTAAATCAAAAGAATTGCTGCAAGAAGGTCGAGCTTATTTACTTGCCGATATGCGCCCTTACATGGAAGAAAAAACGATTCTTCATCACATCGATAAATTTTTCCCAATCCGGAAGGATGCTTATAGCGGTCGCCGGTTCCAAGGTGATTATGACAGGAATCATTCAGAAAATATTTTTTGGGAAGTTGAAAATAATCACTCCGAAATGCGGGATCAACCATCTGTTGCCCGCGCTGATGGTTCGGAGTCATGGCCCGCGTATTTATTGACACCGGCTGAGCATTCCAAAATTAAGCAGCAATTAATAAGCCAGGGGTTTGAACCGGCGAGATTTGCGGAGAGGCTGCGGCAAATGCTGAATCGTCTGGGTCGAAATGAAAAATTCGTAATTGGCCGCGGCATGGGTTATGCCGATCTCAGGACACATTGGGGGCAGGGGAAACTACGCCAAGAATCTTTTGGCGGCAACCGGCATGAAGCGACCGATCTCGTTTATTTACAGGATACACATGCGAATCGGCGCAATATTTTGATCGGCACGTCCGTTCCCGCATTTTTTGGTGAAGGCGTAGCTTATTGGATTTTCGATGACAACATGCGCCAAACAGCCGCATTTTTGCATCCGGCAGAAATTAGTTTTGGAGGAAAAACGTACGTTCCCATGACTTTCTATATGCATTTGGACTTGGATCAGCAAATCAAAATAGGCCGTAAAATTCAAGCGGGAAGTATGGTTGGGAAAATCGCAAAAAGCCGGAATCCAAAATCACCCGTCGCGGCGCATGTGCATTTTGCGGTTGGGTTAGTTGAGAAAAGCATTATCAAAACGCTTCCAGCGGCCAAGAGAAACGGTGATTTTTTTAAAGAATTACAGCCATTTGAAAAGACAGGGAACATTCGCTGGTTTGATTTTCGCGAACTTTTAAGCAAAGCGAATAGGCAGGCCATGTTCATTGAAGGCGATGCGGCCGTGCCCGGCTTTGAACATTTGGTGGTGGTACATCCTGATGAAGATATCGCTAAGGATACGCTTGTCAGGCTGGGGCGCCGTTTTCCCGGGATTAATGTTTATCGATTTTTAACTCCGGAGAAATTCCTAGAGTGGCATGAAAAAAATATACACGGTCCCGTTGCGCTTTTTTCGACCGCCGCCATTGTTGGTTTTGCAGAAAATGTCTACCGCTTTTCTTTAAATCTCGAGTCTAAGGAAAAAACCGGCCGCCCGCCCATTGAAAAAAATGTGATAAAAACTGTGCGTCAGACCGGCCGAGCATTGCGTCTTGCCCGCTCCGAAATGCGGGAAGCAAAAATATTTTCTGCAGATTTGCAAAGATGGGCTGAACAGGCGGAACGCCAAATGGCGATTGGTCAAGTTGACGCCCAGGCATTGAATGGTATTGTCGACCAAATTCGCGGCAAGTTTCATCAAGACGAATTGAGCTTTTTTGACAAGCATTGGTCCGCCTTTAAACACAAGATGGAATCAGGAATAAAAGGGGAGACATCGACTGTTGCTGAGCGCGCATGGATGAATTTTTTTATGGCGATTGCAACCGCTGTACTTGCGAGCGCAAATCCCGATTTGCAGGATTTAAAGAAAATCGAAACAATAGTAGCGCAATTTAATCAACGTTTTTCGCAAAGAAAATGGGGTTTATCGTTGACGCTTCTGATGCAGCTGGCGACGAATCAGGCTGTAACAGGTGCAGAGTTAAAAACAGAAATGCGTCTCGCGGGACGCGGCATTCAATTGCCCGGTGAATATCAATACCGCATGGCCGCATTTACGCTTTTTTTACTTGGCATGCACGTGCAGAGTTTGACGATGGAAGGCCCGTATAAGGAAGAATGGGCCGATTTTTTCCCGCGCCGCAGTTTGACATTGGCTATCCGCACGCTTGAAACGGGCAAGTTTGATTCGAATGTTCCGCAGAAAGACCAAGAAGAATTGCTTGTCAGTTTGAAAGTTGGCTTAACCAGTTACTTAGCGGGCTCTCTGTATTACTGGGCCCATCCGGGCTGGCATGACGGAATCGTTGTCGGGCCCTATGGGCGAAATGAGCCGTCTCTTAAATCCTTTCGATCATTATATCCATTGCAGAATTTTGTTGTTGAGCACCGTCCGGCTCTTCTTAAGGCTGTTCGTGAAATTGAAACGGCCAGCCGGACAGAAAATGTTAACTATATTAGACCAAGTATTCCCTGGGTTTTTGAGAACTTGCTACACCCGCTTGAAAGCAACGGACAGGCAATGCCCGCGGCTTGGGACCGAATTTTATTGAATGCATTTGCCGCAGAAAACCGCGCATGGTTCATTGATTTTTTTGTAAGGAAGACAACTTTTGAAGAAATGTTGCTGCTCGTGCCCGGTTTAACTGAAACAGGACTTGCGGATATGTATCACCAAATGGACCTTGAATATTCTTACGATGATCATGCGCGCAAAGAATATGGCCAATTGCTGCACAGAATTAAAAATTTCATTCCTAACCGCGCGAATGATCCGGAGTTTACGAGCCCCCGTTCCGAAATGAGAGATATAAATACAAGCGACGAAAAAAATAGGTTAAAAGAAAAATTCCACAAAACCGTTTTTTTGGGGATTCTGATCGTTGCCGCGGGAGAAGCCGCAGCGCGGTATTGGCACTTCCCGTTTTTGTCGGATTTTTATCTCTTTGTTAAAAGTTTTCATTGGGGCGGGGTGGCTGTCGGAGAGTTATGTGTATCGTTAGTTATTGCCGCGGCCACCGGCGCTTTGACGGACTATTACACGCAAATTATCAGTGATTATCCCGCTTATAAGCATCATGTCAAAGAACGATTCTTTTATTTTATGTTGATGCGGTTTGCGCTTGGGTTAATTACCTTTATCTCAAATTATTATTTGATCGACTTGTTTAAAAATCACGCGGCGCGTTTTATTTTGTCGGCGAGCATAGGAGTTTTTTTCAGCAGCTTGGCGGGAGTTTATTTCAACGGCTATTGGAATCGGAAAGGGATTCGCGCCATGGAGCGGGCAGGCGAAGCGCATGAGAATATTTCGAATTACAGCTCACTTAAACAATGGAAGAAAGACGGGAAGGGCGTGTTGGGCCGGCTGCCGATCGTTGTGGCGATGCATGATTTTGCGCAAAATGTCGTGCCGGATTTGCGGATTCCAGTTGTTTTTATCGTTGGGTTTTTCTTGCAGCTTTTCAGGAATTTAATGGCGAACTCCCAAAATCCACGAATAAGCCTGCCTGGTTATTTTAAAGTCAACATTCTTGCTGTTTCAGGCTTTGCTCTTTTAGGCGGTACGAATACGGCCATTATAAGCGCATTTTCCATCATCGCGGTTACCACGATCAGCACTGTTATAGTTCGCAGGTATACTTCCGCACGCTCCGAAATGCGTGGCGATCAAATTCATTTTATTGCGGATCAAGCCCCCCCGGTTTGGAAACCGCGCGCTGTTACAGCATTAAAACATTCAGCAAGCAGATTGCTTGAGCGTGTTCAGAAATGGCGCGCGGCATATGAAACCAAAGAAAAACTAAACCCTGAGAGGCATGAGTTCGATACCGGCGGAGGCATTGCCTGGTTTGAACCCGAGGCGCCTTTCCTGCAAAAGGAAAGGGTCCATCAAGCAGAACAGATGCTTGCGCATGCCGCGCGCGACTGGTCCAACGCTTCCAGCGATCATTTGCGTCAGCTGCGCGATATGAGGCCCTGGTCGCTAAAAGGATTATTGGATCGAATGTCTCTCGGTGACCCGACTTTGTACGGCCCCTATATCGCTGATTTTTATGCGGCGTACGCAGCTTTTGAGCCGCAAACTTTCGATGAATACATGTCCGCATTAAAAGAAATGTATGATCAAAAGTTAGAAGAATACGAAGAAAAAATGCCGGGTGTTAATCAGACGGAGTGGGAAACTATTTTTAAACTGGCAATCAGAACGCAGTCGGCAAAAGCCTATAAAGAATTTAAAAAACAGCGAAATAGAGATACAAAAAGCATAAAAAATTGGCCGGAGTATTTTTTTAAGATAATAAAGCGATATTTAAAAATTCACGCACCCGCGCTTTATCCATACCTCGAAAACGCGCTTATTCTAAAGCAGGGAGACAGAGGCAGAGCAAAAATACTTTTGCACACAAGAAAATGGGGGGATTTGGAATTTATTAGCCTCCTGGACGGAGGAAGAATCAAAGGTGACGCGTGGAATGCGGCTGCTTACCACGATAGTGAATTTAATTCTGACCGCTCCGAAATGCGCAGCAATACTAATGAAATTCCGGACTGGGTGAAAGCTTTTGAAGAAAATCTAAAATCGCGTTCTGCAAATTTTGAAAAGCACACAGGTATCAAAATGAGAGTTTCAAATTCTCTTCAGGACGGGATTTTTATTTATTTGGTTCCCGCAGATGAAGGCTTGCAAAAAGAGTTTAGCCGAATTGATGCGCAGCTCCAACTTGATAATGTCTCGTTTTATAACGGTGAGATTGGTAGGGTCGCGTTAATGCCCGTTTTAACGGGAGGTGAAAACTTAGAAGAAAAAAGAGCGTTTTTGATTCGGGAAATTCATCCCGGCGTTGCTTTTCGACATATTTTTAAAGAAGGTAATCTTTCGTTTTTAGGTTATGACGAGGCGCGCAAAAAAGTTCTCGAACGGCATCTTGACGAATGGGTCCATGAGATTTTAATGGAAGTTTTTTCTGCTTCTACAGACACTGCGGACATCGATGCCGTTTATGTTACTCCGGATGATTTATCCAAAATACAAAATCCGGGGATTGTTTATGATCAAGACTTACGCTTTTATTTAAGGCCTTTTAAGGGATGGCTTCCGCGAAAATTGATTTCATATCGTTCCGTATTCCACACCTGGACTGAAGTTAACGAAAGAAACAACCAAGATGTCTTGGATTATAAAATCGCAAAGATGGGTCTGGGTGGGGAATGGAATTTGTGGCGGTGGAGTTTAAATGATGAGAAAGAGTTAGTGGTCGGAATAGAAGACCAGGTCCATCAGCGTTTTTCTCGCCTGGCCAACCGCGTGATTGAAAAGTCACGGCAAAGCAATGGGATGACTTGGGCAACGAAAGGCGGAGAGTTGGGGGTGACGGCTGCTTCCGGCGCGGCTCTGCCTGCTTTGATTGAGGGGAAAATTCTCTCTGTTTGGAATGATTCAGATGAGAAAGCGGTTTTGATTGAAGGGCATCACCTTGTAACGGTATATCGCGGGTTAAAGCTTTCGGAAGACGTTCACATTGGAAAATATTTCAATGCCGGAGCAACAATTGGAAATGTTTTATCGGGCAAACCCGCGAAAATTCAATTTTTTTGGATTCCTAATCCGCGCGATCTGGGAAAAGCGCTTGATTTAGAAACACTCAGCCGCTGGCAGCGGCAGCGCCGGGTTTTTTTGCTGCAACCTGAGCATTTATTTACTACCCAGCGCTCCGAAATGCGGACGAATGAATCGCCGGAAGCTGCATTGCGCCGGAAAGCTTTTTTTACAAAATATCAAAATGGCGCTGAAATTTCGCCTGAAGTCCGAGAAATTTATTTACAAATATTTCCCAAGCCATTAAGAGATGAATATGGCATTGGAGAAGAAATAGCAGTAGCCGGCGAGGCCGCGGGTCTACGCCCGCGCGCGCAAGTGATTGAACTTACTCAAGCGGTTGGCACGGAGCATGCTGACCTTGCGCTTGAGTTTTTTAAAATTCTTCCGCAAGCCACGACCGTGAATTCGTTTGAAATTATTCTGCGCGCAAAAAATGATGTTCTTACTATCGAAACAGAAGGGGATTTGCCCAAATTCAAACAAGCAACGAACGAGTTCGGGAATTACTACTCAAGTGTTTTACGATATTGGCTGCAATATCATTTATTTCCTGCTGCGCGGCGCATGGGTTTTCATGAAATCCAAATCAAAAATCAACGCAATCCGGCACATGTTCTTATCCCAACCGGTTTCACCCCGGTAGGCACCGGAGCAATTTGGTCAAAAAATTTAATTTCATTGGAAGTGTTCGGAAAAACGGAAGACGAACAAATTCACGCGTTAGAAGAAGAATGGCATGATTGGCTGCCCGCCGATGTAACGATGCGCTTCAAGCGTGATGACAAAGGAGTGTCGATTAACAGCCCTAGCAAGTTCCATGTCGTTTTTTATCATAAATTGCCTGATGGCGGACTTGGAGAACCGATAAAAATTAAAGGAAAAGGATTAGGGGCTGAAAAAATCGCTGAATTTGCGCTCGCACGTTCCGGAGCGGACCCGTTTATTAATTTCGAAAAAATCATCGCCGGTGTGCCTTCGCCAAGCCTAACTTCCCTGGAGATGTTTCGCGGGATGCAATATTGGCTGCAGCGCCGTGGCTTTCGGGGGTCAGAATTATGGAAAAATACGCTGGGATTAAGCAAAGAAAAGCGCAGCACTTGGCTCGATCAAGTGGTTGCGATCTGGAAGAGAGAGGGGCGGATGCCAACCGTATCTAAAACAGGCCCAGTTTATAATTTCCGAGGGATCTATTTTTATCTGCCGGAAATTGATTTGTCTCCTCGCCGCTCCGAAATGCGGATTGATCCGGCGGACGCGGCGGCATTCCGTTCACAGGAATTTTACCGGATGCATGTTGAGCTGCGACATTTACAGGATGCTTATCGCGCGGCTTTGGATCAATCCGGAAATACGGATGAAGTTGAAAATAAAATCGAAGCCTATGCCGAGGGGTTAACACCCTATTTTAGAGAAATCCGTTCTGGAGATGACACGGAAAATGCGGTTTTTAAAACCATTACTGCGATGGATGAAATTGCGGCGCGTGAATTTTTAAATCGCGTAAAGAAAGAAGTTTATGCCAAAGAAAAAATATGGCGCCAAAAATATTTAACCGCCGGCCCGCCCGATGTTTTCTTAAAAGACCTGTTGTTTTCATACAAGCAGCGTCTGAAAGCCCAAATCCGTTTGCTTGGTTTTTATTTATCCGATGCATACCACAATCAATCAACCCTCGGCACCTTAAGCCTGGCTATTTCTTCCACGTATCGCCAAATTGGCAAGGTTCACGACGCGTATCAAGTACAAGCGAAAACTGCCGCACCTAAAGTGAGCGTTGTTTCCGAGCAGGGAACGCGCATTCATACTTTGAATTATGAAGGCCATCCTGTTTTTCGAATTTGGACGGCGCCCGACGGAAAAATCGTGGTCCATCAGGTAGTTTGGAAATATGTTTCACAGGCTAACGGGCCAAGAATTTTGGTCCCCGCCGTCACGCCGTTTCACTTTCAAGATTTAGAAACGGCTTATCGCGGACGTACGAAGGTGATTAAAAGCCAGGAAAAAGATCACGCGGAATTGCTTGAAAGGCATCTTGAATTAGCACAAATCATTGAGGAGCTGCGTGATCCTGAAATCGACAAAGCAGGTTCAGCCGAAGATTGGGAAAAGCGCCTCGCGCTGATAGCCGAAGGCAAGGGAGGGCTGAACCGCAAAATTGCGATTGTACAAAAAGAGGGCCGCGCATTGCCGCGCCCGAAGGATTCGGTGTCAATGGCGTTAAGCGACATCAAAGCCCAAAGGTGGGGCGATGCCGCTTTTCACCTCGAACAAGCTGATACCTGGGTTCAAACCCGTCTAGACGATGTCATTCGCAAAAAAGAGCTCGGCGAAAGAAAAATACCTTTTCTTTATCATAAACTGCGAAAACAAGCACTGAAGTCAGCTGTGATTCAGTTGGAGAAAAGCATTCAAAGTGCCCGGCCAAACGCGGAAAATGTTGCTTCCGCCCGCGAAAAACTCGAAGAAATAGAAGCAACTTATTTTAAATTTGTTGTTTCCGACCCGAATTACCGCCAAGTTCAGTCACGATTAAAACTGCTGGTTGTGACCACAAAAACTTTGGAAGGTATGTTTGCTCGGAAAGCGAAAACTGTTTCTCAGATAGCCGGCATTCTGAAAAATTCCGGAGAAATTAAAAAATCGATAGCCCGGTGGAACCTTAAACCCGCCCGCTCCGAAATGCGCGATGAGCTGATTGTTGGGGGCGATGATGCCGGGAATAAACAGGCATTGCTTAGGCTCGCTGAAAAGTTTATTCGTGAAAAAATTCAAAGCGAAGAAAATAAGTTTTTAGTGAAATGGCTCCGTTTCAAAAGGCCCCGGCTTGAAGTAAATGACACTCTCGCGGAAGAATTTTCAGAGTTTCTTTCGAAACAGGCCTTTGCGCTTGGATATTGGCAGCCTGTTTTTGAAAAAATAAAAGCTGAGAATGGCCACGAGCCTGCGCTGCGAATTATGCCGGCGCAGCACTTCATCGAAAGTATTCCGGTGCTTGCGGAAGATTTGCTTTTACACACAGCGGGCTACTTGGAGCGTTCGCAAACACGGCGGCTTTTTCTTCAAAATTTATTTGGCGCGCTTGTCGCGGTTGCAGCCAATCCCGCATTAGAGGCATTTCACAATCTTGCGGTAAAAGAATTGGATAAAGAGACCCTGAAAATATTGTCACACGTGTTGTGGGATGCGGTTTCAAAAACCCGCCCAAGGTTAAGCGCGGCAGCTGCCCCCCTTCAATATGAACGCAATGCGCTAGTTAGTTTTCTGGCAAATGATTTGGGGCCCAATGAAGAATATTTGCATGAAGCTTGGTTGAGAAAGAACGGTACGGCAATCCACAGCGCGGCAGCATGGCTTCGCAGTCAAATGCCGCTGCGCGCTTGGCCAGTTTATTTTAAAGATTTGTTTTTCGGAAAAACAACCGAAGGCCTGCCCACCCTTTTTGCTACCCCATTTGCTGATCGCGGAGTCTTTCAAATCAGTTCGTTTGATCACTTATTACAAGCAGCTCTTCCAAGGTTAGCACGAATCGAGAGTTGGGTAGGGTCCTTGTCTGATGAAACCGTAAAACAGTTAGATCACATACGCCGTCATGCGAATCTTGAGGCAATTGGTCTTAGCTCAAATAACAATAACCAGAGAGCGCTGGAGGTTGCAACACGTGAACATATTGCTGAACAAAAAAACGAGGTTGAGGCAAAGCAGTCGCTCGACAAAGCTTCGATTTCCGAACAGCAATGGTGGTGGGATTATTATCAAAATCAAATGATCGAAAATTTGCATGGCCGCGTCGATTATGAAGATTATAAAGCTGATTTAGAAGCTCAGCGCCAGGTTGAAGAAAAAATCCGTGCTTTGCGGCAGCAAATAGAAGCGTTAAGCGCCGAAGAAAAAAAAGAAGCAAGCTTATTCCAAGGGTTAATGAATGCCCTGCAGCAATTTGATTTATTGCAGCAGGCAGAACCCGCGGCTCTCATTCTTCCTGCGTCTGAGACGCGATCAGAATTCCGGAAGCAAGGGATCTATTCTCCCTTTGGCTCACTCATAATTTCTTTAGCAATGCTTTTACTCACTGGCATTGCTTACTTGCGTGGGACTTATTCGTATGCAACATTTTTAATTACGGGGCTGAGTTTATTTTTAATGATTTTAAGTCTATCCGCTTTACGCAAAGTGCCTTCTCAAAAATGGTATGAACCTCTTTCGAAGCCACCTTTGACTGAAAAGCAAAAAAAGGAAATCCGAGATGCCATTCGCCCCTTTGATGGCTATGGACCGTTGGGTATTTTGCTTGCCAGGTCGCGCCAAAACCCCGGCAAATTTATTTATATACTCGTTAAAAGCAAACAATCTCAAAATCCGCTTTTTGCGTCTCCGATTGTTGAAGGGCCTGATGGAATGCATATTGAAGATCAGCCAAAGATTTGGGATGGATTTACCGGTGAGCAATTGGCGGGCAGAGAAGATTGGCAGCCTGAGCCCGAAATAATTTATAGTGACGCGTCGGTGCATGCGGCATTATCAAAAATTAATTTTTTAGAGAATGGTTTGCTAACATCCATGTATGCTGATGAACCAAGTGATGTATTAGGAAATATGTTAATGGCGCCCCTGTTAACGCCCGCAATTTATTTGGGGGCCGGGATTACCGCCCACAGTGACCTGCCCCCTGATCAAGCTTTTTTATCCAATTGGTTTGTGATCGGCCAGCTTGAAGGCCAGGATGCGGAGCTAGGCCGAAAAATTTCTCATATTCTTAACCCGTCACGCTCCGAAACGCGGGTAAAAGAAGAATCTGAGACCGGAGACTCGAGACGAGAGACGAACTGGGTGCTAAGCGGAGAGACCGATGTTGTCGAGGGTAACGTCGCGCAGCGTGGATTTGTCGCCAAACTTTTTACGCGCGTCCAAAACATCTATGCCCGCTCCGAAATGCGGCTGAATTATGCGAAAGGTATTCGATTATTTTTTAAAAATGTTGTTTTTGTAGGTGTCTTTTATGCGATGGCTTGGTTCGCGTATTCCAATTTATTTTCACTGATGGGCAATATTTTAGGATATGTCGCTCTTTTGGCGGTAGCGGTTCGGATCAATGAAAAGTTTGGTGATAATTTTGAATGGAGGTTAAACACCCTCATCAATGCCGCCAGGCCGATCATACAGCTCAGCACGCCTGAAAAATTATCTAAAAAGGTCGCATGGCTAAATCGTTTTGGCCGACTGCACTTGAAATTTGAATCTAAAAACACAGATGTGATCGTCCAAAACCACCGTTTTTATAATGTCATTGGTATGCATGCTTCGACCTATGCTGCTATTCCGGGCGAGCCCTATGGCGTCTATATTCATCATAAACAGGGCGTCAGCTTTGTTTATTTTGCCGGTTCGGCGGGAGTTTTGAGCAGAAAGTTGTCGAAAAAAAGTGTCGCGAAATTAGAAAGTGAAACCCGTGATTTTCTAAATTTTGCCTATGCGCCGGCTTTATTTCATGATCGCTATAACAAAAGCGAAGTTTCTCTCAAAAAAATCGCCCGGGATTTTATTTTAACAGGATTTTTTGGGGCGGTTGTGTGCGTGTCTATTTATAAATTAACATTTAATGATTTTGGCTTCTGGGGCACGTCATTGTGGAGTGGCTTGTATGTCACGGCAACGTATTTTGGATTTGCTGGAAACATTTCCGCATTTGCTACAGGGGTTACAGAGTTATTTACCGTAGTGACTGCGTCGCTTTGGGGCAGGCTTTCGCCGCATCAAATGCAACTTACCCGATTGTCTTCGCGACGCTCCGAAATGCGGAGACAGATACAGACTAATGCCCAACGACTAATGACTAACGACAGCGAACAGAGTCAGCAGTCTTCAGCTGATCATGTTCAGTCTGAGTCGGGAATAATTACGAATTTATCAACTTCCAATGTAACCAATTTGTTCGCGACCTTTTCAGGGGTGAGTTGGCCAATGAGTAGGTCCATTGCTTGGAGCAAAGCGCTGACAGTGGGTGGATGGACTTTGAGCCATACGAAGCCGGGTGTATTAAAGAAATTATATCGGTTGCCTTCCGAGAAATCACGGTCGCGAGTGATGAGAATGCGGCCTTCTAATTTAGCAAGCTGGACAACGGCACCATTTTTAATTCCTTTGGGAACAGTGATGACATCGTGGGTTATGGAAAGCGCGCGGATGACTTCAATTCGGATATTTTCGTCGGCGAGAAAACGAAATTTAGGAGGCAAGGCTCAAAGAGTCTCCGCGATTCGTCAACTGCGCCGCGAAATGAAGCGCAGCCCTAATCGAATCCATCGACAAAGAGGGGAAGCTTTTCAAAATAGCCTCGGGAGTTTCTCCGGCCTCGAGAATTTCCAACGTCTCCGAAACCAAAATGCGGGTTCCACGGAAACAGGGCTTGCCATGGCAGATTTCGGGGTCGCTCGTGATATGAGTTTGAATCAAAGTGTCCATGCAGGCAAGTTTAGCACCCGCCCTCAAGGTGGTCAAGTTATCCGCCCCGACATCCGCTCCGAAATGCGGGTGAGTAATATTGCCGAGCTTCAGAGACAGCTCAATAAACCTACAACGGTTATGTTTTCTGATACCTATGAAAATTTGACAAAACCGGATGCTTTTCAAGAAAAATCCAAAATACTCGCGCAGCATCCTATCGCGAAGCCCATTTACGAACAGGCTCTTAAAATTTTAGGAAAAATTTCAGGCGCAAAAAATATGAGCTATCTTTATTTGGAAGGATTTGATCCGGCTCACCCGAATACGGTTCAATTGACTTATTCGGGTTTCGTGTATGAATACGCGCTTTATTTGGTTTTGAAGAATAAACTGGGCAAACGATTTAAGACGGCGCATTTTTACGGAAAAAGCATGGGGCAATTTGCCGCTTTGGCCGCTTCGGATGCGGTTTCCTTTGAAGATATGGCGCAGTATGTTTTGCGTATATCAAGGTTGTTTTATTTATCTCAAAGGAGATATGGAAAACAATTGCGGTATGTGCGCGTCATTGGCAGTGGTTTGGGCGAACCGTCAATTCGTAAAAAAATAATCGAAAAACTCAAGGCTTATTCAGGCGATGAGCCGCAAATAACTGTGGACGAAGGCGACGAGTATTTTCAAATTGTGGTGCGTGTTGCGCAGGGGAAAGAAGATTCTTTTAGCGCAATGATTAAGGGGCTGGGGAAAGAACTCAGAGCCGAAGGTATTCCTGCCGGCGTACGATTAAGCGCCATTCAGCTTGATCCGTCAGCCTATCAAAATCCGCATCATTCTTATAATGAAAAAATTCATGCCGCGATTCTTGAGGCGACGCACGGACTTAAAATAGAAAATCCTAAAATTCCGCTGATTCCGTTTTCGATTAACTCAACGGAAGTTTTAGATGACGCGGACAAAATTCGCCGTGAACTTGGCAATGGCTTTTACGAAACACTCGCATCGGAGCGGGCGTTGGATGTTGTGCGTCAATCAAGCGGTCTTGCCATTGAAGTCGGATATGGTTCCCGGCTTACAAAAGCATTGGCGAAACGCAATCCGCCTAAAGCGATAGCCGCTATTGATGATCTTTTTCAGCGACCCGCTTCCGAGGAGTCGCAAGCAAAGCAGTCTCTTTTGAACCACCCCTATTTCGGAAACTCGATTCGCAGAGCCCTATTAGATTTTAAAAAGAAAACGAAGAAATCAGGCTCGCTTAACGATTTAACCAAAAGCATTAATAAGAAACGCCGGGCCGTGATATCAAGCGGCTTATACCGCCGATTGGAAGCGAAAGAAATAGGCGACTTTCTTGCGGCTAACAGCGTTTTAAACCCGGACTTTTTTGAATCAATTAAAGATGTCTCTTATGCACTTGAGAACCGCAAAAAGTACAAATTTAAAAATGACCCGGCAATTTTAGCAAAAGAAAATACCGGTTTGTATCGCGCCGCGGCGCGCCATGGATTTGAATGGCATGACGGAGGCTGGCATGAGCCCGCCGACCCCCAATTGGAAACGACTAAATATTTACTCACAGCGGAAGAACATGCGAAAGTTTTGCCGCAGTTAAACAACAGCGCTTTTGATGCGGAGACACTGGCGGCAGGCTTACGTCAAATGCTGGCCAGCTTGGGCCGCGATGAACAAATCGTGATTGGCCCCGGAACGGGATATGGAGATGAAAAAACATTTTGGGGTGACTTAAAAACGCGCAGAAAATCTTACAACGGACATTGGCATACTTCGACAGATGTCGTCTATTTGCAAGACAGGCAGGGCAATCGCCGGCCCGTTCCAATTGATACCACAGTACCGGCCCTCTTTGGCAAAGGTAAAGTGCATTGGATTTTTAGGGATAACATGGCTCAGTCGGTCGTTTATTTTCACCAGGGGGAGGTTGAAATTGACGGGGAAGTCTATGTTCCGATGACCATTTACATGCATTTGGAGCTGGACGAGGCGGTTCAACCGGATCATGAAAGCGAACCAGGAAGCGCAGTCGGAAAAATTGTTGATAGTCAAAATAAAAAATCTCCGGTTGCGGCGCATGTCCATTCTGGCGTGGGCTTTTTTAAGAAAAGTATTTTAGAGGCCATTTCTCAAGCGGCTTTCAAAAAAGGGAAATATGACGAAAACCTCACCTATGTCTTACAAGATTTCGAAAAAACAGGCGATATTCGCTGGCTTGATTTCCGCGAAATGTTAAAACCGGATGATAGGAAAGCCCTTTTTATTGAAGGCCCCGAAGCCGCTCCGGGTTTTCAATACATGGCGGTGATCGGACCTGACGAAAAAAAAAGAAGTTTGTTAACCCCCGCGCTGGGCCGGCAGTTTCCCACCATTCCTTTTTTGAAATTTGATACTTGGAAAGCGTTTATAAAATGGCGGCGTCAAAACCGGGACAGTACAGTCGCGTTGTTTTCAAAAAATCGATCTGCGAAGTTGACTTTGGATACAAAAGTTCATTTCGTTAGCATTCATGGGCCGGAAGAAATTGAAGGGAAGATGCCGGGTGTCCGTGATGAGGGAAAAAAATTGCGCCTTGCCCGCTCCAAAGCCCGCTCCGAAATTCGGGGGGTGAGCGAAGAGCAAATTCTCAAATTTCTGCCATTGTTGAGCGGTGTAAATTTAAAAGAAGTTTTGCAACTAACGCAGCCGGGTGAGGCGCTGTATGGATTTGACTTGAAAGAATACGCTGGCTTTACAAGTTTGCAACCCGCCGTCATGTCGCAAAGCAAAAATAAAAGGGCCCGTCACGGATCGCTCGCGACGCTTTTAACCGGTGCCGCGATCATCAAAGGCCGCGCCTTAGGTTTGCCTGAGGGGGTTATTCGCCCCGTGCCCGGCGGTGTAAATAATAACGGGGGTTTGAAGGACGTAGGCGCTTTTCAAAAAAGCTTCAAAGAGTGGGTCTTTGATCCGCTTGTGCAAAAGTTTGAAATGATCAAACTCCAAACAAGTGCCCCTGATAACGCGTTTACGTTAAGGGTGCGGAATCCATCGCCCGCGGAGGTGGTATTTCCCCCGGCTTTTCAAATGACGGATTTCGCCGCGAGGTCCGCTGATGACGCGACACAATTTCTTCGTGAATTTGTTTTAGCGGCTAGGCCTTATTTGCCCAAAAATTCAAAAATTTTGATCGACGCCGTGTTGGGCGGATACGATTTGCAAACCCCTTTAGGCAAAGAGCGATTTTCTCTCCGGTGGATTCCGGAGTATGGCGGAGGATATTTGTCTTATTCGCCGGGGACGGCTGCTCCAGACGTCCATGCGGAAATAAGGGCATCAGAATTTCAAATGCTTGAGTTGGTTAGAAGAGGTGAGGACATTCAAATGACAGTGGTTGTGACTCCCGGCAGCATGATTAAATTTAAAGAGATCGCTCAGCGATTGCCGCCCAACATCAGGATTGCTTCAGCTGAAGTACGCAGAGTCCGCACAAATCAAAAGTTTAATATTCACGAACTCATTGACGCAACTGTTAAACGATCGGCAAGCGGGTTGCGTTTGGAATTACATTCTAAAAACCGGCATGGATTATTTAAGGTGGCTGCGAATAAGTCGGGAAATAAGCATGCCTGGATCAATCCTGACATCGCGGAGGGGGTTGCGAGCACAGCCTCGCTTGATCTCAAAAAGAAGCCTATGGGCATTTTGCAATTAGCCGACGGTTGGATTTTTTATCATTTTCTTGGCTACGAAAACAGGCAGCACCAGTTACAGTTTATCTACACTTATTCCCGCTCCGAAATGCGGTTGGCCCAAGGCGAGGCCGCGCAATTTGCGCAGGATCCCATTGTTGTCCAGACGCGGCTCTCAAGAGAAACTTTAGATCCGCTTATTCAAAAAATTAAAGAGAAAATTGGATCAAGATCCCGAATGAAATACGTAAATCTGGTTTTGCAACATCTTCAGGCCATTGTAAATAGCGGGGCGGAGCCAGAAATTTATGGTTTTGATGAGCTTCGGTGGAGCAAGGACTCTTATTTGCTTGGGTTTACAAGCAAAAATAAAATGAGTCTTGGAAATGGTTTTTTTGACCGTGCGGCCTTTAAGGACAAAGAAGAATATTTAGATTTCACTTCAGAGGCATTGTTTCGAGCCGGCATAGAAAGTCTTTTATCAAAGACTGATCGGGGAGGCTTGCCCAGAGAAGATGGCTTAATCGGAAAGCTTTCAAAAAGTGTTTTTGGCGCTTCTAAGAATGAGAAATATTTGGAACTTTATCAAAAATTTGTCGATTTAACTGAGCCGCGCTTTTTAAAATCTGCCGTCGCGAGATTTAACGCCTTTACGGAAGGCTCACCCTATTTTAGCACCGAGTATTTAATGGAAAACTGGATGCGTTACGACAAAGAAGATAAACCGTACCCTGTTTTTCAGCAAGCCGGCTATCTCACTGCGAAGCTTGTGCCACTCATCGAGGTGAAAAAGGATATTTTGACCCCCGCTTTGCCGTCTGGGATATCTCAGAGCAATAAAGAGCAGCGTGAAGTTTTGCTAGAAGGCCTTTTCAAAATTGTAGCGCCGCTTTTTATATTTTGTGTTTACCGGTATAATTTGCTCAGTGTCCAAAATGAGACGTACAAAACTATGCTTTCGATGGTCAAAGACGAATTAAACGACCAGACACCGCTTGGGCATCAAGGGCTTGTAGGTGAACCTTCGGAGACTGACATTGCCCAGAAGGTAGAAAGGTCGTTGAGAGAAAGAAAGTTTGTTTTTAGTCCTACCCCGCCCCTGATCATTCATCATACCGTATTTTCTGGACTATCCTCGGAAGCCTTTGAGGCTCAAACTAAACAAGAGGAAAAACTCTACAAGCTATTTTTCTTTGATATGCCCGAGGGATGGCGCCAAGAAACATTAAGCATGTACACTTGGAATCAGGCGGACAATGTTGTTCCCGTTCCGGTTCTTGGCGCGATCAAACCCTTAAAAATTTTGGAAATACTTCAAATTTTATCCGGGCATCGGCGCGGACTTATGGTCGCGGGAGATGATTCTCCTGCGGAAAATTTAAACTGGCCCGGACTGAGTTTGATTAACGAAGAACAAAGCTCGCGAACGCCCGACGGAAAAGTGGAAGTCGTGACGGTTTATCCACGTTTCGCGCAATTTTACGCGCCGCGACCGAAGTTATTTTTTCATTTTGACGGCCCAACCAAATCCGTGCGGATTCAGACTTACGCGCAGAGTTTATGGTCTGATATATTGGCTTGGCTTCAACCCGAAAAAGCGACGTATTTCACGAGCGCGAACGAACCTGAGAAAAACCTGTTTATCTCACTCATGAAGGTTCGAGCGCAATTGACCGAACACACTAAACGCCCGGGGTATTTTGCGCCAAGCGGAATAGATGTCGGCCCATGGGCCGCACAGATTAGCCGTCTTCAGGCGAAAGTTTTATTGCCGCTTTGGGAGCAATCCTTGAAATATTATTCTTCGACGCACGCTTTGTTGGAAGCACACAAAAAACCAGGGAACGACCGGGACTTGTTCCGCCATTACACTATGTTCACTAGCCCCAACGGGCTTTTCGCCTGGTTGGCGGAAAATTTAGAAACAATTGCAGGGACGGATCGTTTAACTGATAAAGCAGCGCGGAATTTTCTGGATGTATTCATGGCTGTGCAATGGAGCAGCCTTGGGATGCAAGATTTGTCAGCGGGCAACCATTTTCTTTATAAGAAATTTTCTGAGTTTGCGCGTTTACATCCGGGCGGAGTTTCTATTCCGGCACTCGATGAGTTTAAAAAGTTTTTGATTCAATATGTTCGCGCTCCCGCAAAAAATAGTACGGCCTTGCGGGAGGATTTTAGATCATGGAAAAAACAATTTGCGGCGGATTATCCCGAGGGAATTAACGACGAGGACAATGCGATTCCGACACAGTCCCGTGAATGGCCTTATTTGAAACCCGGTGCCGGCAAAGCGCAGTTGCGCTTTTCACAGCCCTCTGTATTTGCTCCCGAGGAATTTCCGGAGGCCGACTTGCTTAATCCTGAGCGTTATCCCGTATGGCTTGGAGTGTCCGGTCAGGTGCGGGCGGTATGGACAGGCATTTATCAAAAAGATGGGCTGCATATTCCGGGCTCTTCTTATAGATACATCATTGATCAGGTAAAAGCGGGCGAAATATTGAGAGTTGCAGTTTTTGAAAATCAGGTGCAAATATCACGCGTTATGCCGACGGCGATGGGCGCGGAGGAATCAGAAGTCCTTTTGATTACGATGCTTGAAAGTTTTAAAAGAGAAGAGGGTAATCGCGTGGGGACCTGGCAAAAGCTTCCTTCCACGGAAATAGTGGAAAAAGCGCAACCGGTCGGCGCAGAGCGCCGAATCGCCGGCAGCGGTTTTTTTTCGCTACCTTTGCCTGTCAATTCGGATGGTTTAGTTACATTTATATATAAAGACAAAAAAATCAGGCTCAATATTTCACAGGCAACCGGCCAAAGTTCTGTTTTAATTCAGGTAAGAAAAAACCATTTAATTTTTTATTCCGCGAATGTAGAAGCATGTCTCGGACAGGTGGATTTATCCGGAGGGGAGCCTTCTTCTTATCCGTCAGGTTTGATCGAAATTCTTCCGGGTCTGCATCCCGCTGTGGAAAAGATTGAACCTCAATCAGTTGTTGAATATCGGAACCTGAATCATTTGGCGGGCTTATTAGCACCGCTCATGGCAACTGGCACCGGTTATGAAACTATTGCACTCGCGCGTGAAGGGACTCAAATTCTAGTTGGTGACAAAGTCGTAACGATTCCTGCCGCTTTTGTAAATGCACCTGAAACGTTGGCTCAAATACCGGAGCGGTTGAAAGCAGTGCTTGAGGAAAAAGATCCCGTCTATATCGTAAAAAAACATTCAAATAAACTACAGACTCTTTTAAATGACAATCCTTTCGACAGGGGGTCTGGAACCTGGAATATATTGCGAGACGCGGTCCGATTAGAAAAGCTGGATTCGGATGATGCTTGGCTGCCACAAGGCAAAAAGGAATATGAAGAAATATTTTTCCGTTTGAAAAAAACTTTGCGGTGGTTGCGCGTTATTCGCAAAATCGACAAAGCGCGCGAAGCGGCAGCACAAACAAGAGGGGCAAACAATGAGTTTGCAAACATGGCACAGCCAGGCACGCTGCGACCCATGCTGCAAAGATTGGCTCAAAATGATTTAGCCGGAAAAGTTAGCTCGCCATTCTATTTTTCAAAGGGGCGGGAAACCGCCTATTCGGTTCCGGGGGCGATGAAACACGGCTCAATTTTTAAAGAGATGGAGGGAGTGGGCCTGATGACGCCGCAGTTTTTTGAATTAGATTCCGCAGGAGATTTTATTTTAAGGGAAGGAATGAGTCATGATGAGATGCCGCACATAATTTTGCGAGTAAAAACAAGTCCAGTAGCGGGAGGAACTCCAGCCAAATATGTTCTTTTGATTTTTAATTATAATACCGGGAAAAGACTGGATAAAGTTCAGCATGAATATCGTTCGCTGCAAGCGAAAGTGGCCATAGCTAAAAAAGAGCTGTTTGACCATATCCAAACTCTTGCTCGCAAAAGAAGCGGCACTCTGATTGAAAACGAGCAAAGATTCAATGAATTACTAAGTCATTTTTTGGATGCATATGACTTGCCTCTACAGGCCGAAGCCCTTAATCATTTGAAAGATATTTTGCCGGAATTATTGTATTCCGGAAATGAGGTGGTTAAGTTTGCTATGCTGAAGATTCTTTTTGAACATATTCGCATCCAAGGCATCAATGATTTGCCGAACAAGTTGACGCTCGAACAAGCGCGCGTTATTCGTCAAAACCTCACTCTGATTTTTGACCCAAATCTCAACGGAAGCATGGATTTCGAAGCGCAGTCCTTCGAACCCTTTTTGGATGAAGTTTTGGTGCCCGCAGTTCATTTCACGCTTTGGCATTTGACAAATCCCGACACCTATTTGGAATTAGTGACACATTTGGAAGGCATTCGTGATCATATCAAAGAATACATGGACCAATTTCCAGATCACGCCAATCAAATTACAGGGACATGGACAAGTGTTGCGCATGCCAAACAGTATGGTTTGGGCACTGACGTATTTCCGGAAAAGATTCAGGAATATTTTGTAAAAAAATATTTTCGTGAAAAAAATGAAGCCGAGGCTGCTGCGGCTAGGCTCGCCGCAGAAAGAAATGCGGCAGCTGAAGCCGCGAGCCGAGTTCGCGTTCAAGCCAAGCATGTTATGCAAATCAGTTCTTTTGGAGGAAATAGGACCGGCACTACCTCGCTTGGATTTACGCTGGGTGAAACGACAATCATTGTTGATTCAGGCTCGAGCACCCATGGAGAGGAATTGCGCGCTCCGGATTATTCTGAATTGAATGAGCAAAATCCGCCGAAAGCAATATTCATTACCCATGTTCATGGTGATCATGTGGGCTATGTGCTTACCTTATGGAAGAAGTTAAAAAAAGAGGTGCCGGTTTATTTGACACCGGGGTCGCGCGCACTTTTACCGATAGTTTTGAAAGGTATGATTGGTGGCTCGGCTGGTTATAGCATTGACGATGTGAATGAATTTCTTGATAAAGAAAAAAAATACGTGCGTACGCTTGAACCCGGTAAATGGTATACCGTAAGCCCAGAGATGAAAGTGCAGTTTTACCCTGAGGCTGGGCATTTGCGTGGCGCGGCCCCGGTGGTGGTGGCAACGCCCTATGGTAACACCGTGTTTTTAGGGGATATATCCGTTGATGACCAGGGGCCTATTGTGGGTTTAAAGCAATGGTCACCTGATATTCCAATCCATACGGTGATTGCTGAATCAACGCGCGGCATGGAAATTATTCCGGACCAAAAGCAAGAAGAAGAAAAACTGGTCGCGTTAGTACAAGCAACCGTCAAACAAGAGGGCAAGATTTTATTACCCGTCAGCGCAAATGGTATGGCGCAGCGTGTGCTTCATATTTTGCTTAAAAATAGGGCTAAGTTTGGCAACCGCATGAAAATTGTTGTCGACGGGAAAGCAGGCACTTATACGGCCAATTGGCAAGCAACATTTCCAGAAGAACTAACGGGCCCCAATGTAATACTGGTTTCACGCGGTGGTCATGACCGGGCATTACAAGAACACACCGCTCCAAATAATATTCCGACTGTTATTATCGCCAGTCCCGCCAATGGCAATGGAACAGCCGGTGAATTTGCGCAAAGATTGAAATGGGATTCAAGAAATGCGATTGTGTTTGTGGATGTTTTTGGTGAAAGGGATCCTGCTCAGCAGCTTTTGAATAAGCGGGATGAAACACCCGCAAGGATTGAAAGACTGCAATTTGAAGCCCATCCTTCAGGCGCTCAAATATTGACACTCTTAAATCAAATGTTTATTGCAGGTCGTACCGCAGAATCCGTAGAGCACATTAATTTTCAAGTTTATTTTCATCATGGGAGCCGAGTTCACATGCGGGAAATGAATCTTGCAGCACAGAAAACGCACTACAAGTGGCATCCTAGCGCGCTTAAAGATAGTGGCTATGTCAAAAGATTAAAAGGGAGCTCATTTATTAGCGCGCAAAAAGCATGGTACGAGAGATTGTCCACTGAAGATATTAGCGGAGTTTCACATAATTTAGCCGTTGCGCAACCGAATAGCGCGGAAGCAACAGAACGTTCTGAGTTACGGGGGGTTGCGGTAACCCACGATGATAACCATGTTGTTCCGGATGCAAAAGGCGCTATCCGCTCCGAAGCGCGGGACGGAGAAGGAGCGAGAGGCGAGCCGCCGGACAGAATGGGGATTGTAATAACTCGACGCCCCGACAATTCGCTGGATGAAAAGTTATATGAGGATGTGTCAGCGGAAGATTTATTTAATACTAGAGTAGTAATTAGCGGTATTTATCAATTTGGAATCACGCGGGGAGTACGCACGCAAGCCGTACGATTGGAAGTTTCTTTTACCGCCGAACTCGAGGAAGACGCAATGGAAGTACCGCCTGATTCGGGCAATTATGTGAGAATGGTTCGTATCAAACGCGGCAGTGTTGACTTGCCCGCCGTAGCATTTGAACAGGGGCGCGGCGATACAAAAAAATTGAGAGATCAATTGAAAAAGGATTTGTCAGGCGTTGAACTTCCTAAAGGATTTTGGATTCATGTGATACCGGCGGACGACAGCTCAAAAAACGGCTTTATCGCGCCGCCTGAAATAGAAAAAGCGGTGAAGGCCGCGCCCGCTTCCCCTGGCGCCAAAGCTTCAGCTTCATCGCCGACCCGTGCGGTAAAGCGCTCCGAGATGCGGAGTCAAAAAATAAGTGTAATTAATCCACGCGTAAAAACAATTATTGAAAAAGCAACAGCGTTGAAGCCGGGTTCAAAAGAGCTTTATTGGCTGATGACGCGCCAAAAAACAAAGCATTTAACGGAAGCGATTCTAATTTTAGGAAGAGACTTTGATAAGAATCGCAGGAGCATTGCTGAAATTTTTGAGTTTGTTTTAAAAAGGAAAGAATATCGTATTAACAAGCTCATTCAAAACAACAGACGACTTGATGTAGTAAGCGAGACTCCCGGGAGTGAACGAGTAAAAATTCCGTACGATTTAGCGTTGGGCTATGCGCGAAGCATGCCTGCTGAAATACGCGCTCTTTTACCGGAATATTCCAATTGGCCTGAGTATCGATACATTTGGGAAAGAGCAAAGGAAGGAGAGGTGCGCAAGGCAGGTTGGATTACTCATGCTGAAAAAGAAGCCGTGCGGCGTCTGGTTCCCGAGGCGAACCGTAGAAAAGCTGTTTATTACAGTGCCGGGCTAGATATTCTTACACCCATTTTTGTATTAGGCGATATGTCAGATGAAATTAGTTATGTCGATCACAGGGGATTTGATTTCCTTTTTTATCCCGGCGAAGGCTACTTAAGGGGTTTTTTAAATTCTAAAAATATTCAATTATTAAAGTTTGATGATACGGCCAGACAGCTTGTAATTAAGTTTCAGGGGAGGCAGATAACACTCAAATTTTACATGGCTCATAACTATGATTATCCATTTGCATACGGAGATGCGGGATTAATTTATGGTTTTGGTCTGGCCGGAAACCCGCCTCAGCTTTCAGCGCATTTAAGGAATAATCCAACGGGCATCGCGGCTTTTTTTATACGTGGAGCGGATATTGTTAAGAAACCGCCGCAATGGAAAAAAATATCGGAAAATGTTGATTTTTACCGCTCCGAAAACCGGTTGGTGTCGGATGCGGCGAAAGCAACGGCAAAAGTAGCAGAAGATGTTTTTTCAGTTAAAGTCGTTAGGGGTTTTTCGAGAAGCGAGTTTCGGGAGTTTTTTGCGGTAGCCTTTTCTGAACTGACGGAACAAATGAAAATGGCAAAGACGGATCGTGCTTTGCAGAAACTGAATTCGGCCGCATATATTACGGATGGACTTGTTTTAGGCGAAAAATTGGCGCTTGATAAAGGGTTTTTGCAAGCGGTTAAACATAATTATGTGGGTCAATTTGTGGCTGTGCTGGCGGAAAACGAAAAGCAACGCATTGAAATTCAAAGGCAAGTGGATCTGCTTGGGCTTAAAAACGTAAAAGCGTTTTTATCTGTTGTTGACGCCGCTAAATTTGCGCGGGGGAATAAGTCGACGGCTTTGCGCGGCTGGTTAAGTTCGAACGATGACATTCAAGTTGCTGTCGAACTTAAAAAAGTTGTGCCTGACACTCAGCGGCTAATGGATTCACAGATTAAGAGATTTTACCTTGATCTTGATCTAGCCTGGCTGGTCGATCGCATTTTTAGCTCGCGCATCACTTCCAGCGCCGCTTAACCCCACCTTAACCGCGTAGGTTGAACCTTGCGCGGTTGAGGATTGAGGTGGTTTGGCGAGTTGTGCTACAATTCCCAATCTTATGGCGATTAAAACCAAGGTCGTTGACCGGCCTGTACTCAACTTCTGGCAGCAGATTTATATTCCTGAAATCATTCGCGGAGTGATGATTACAGGCGGACATTTCTGGAAAAATCTTTTTTTCCACAGTATGCACGCAATCGGGCTTTTTAAATTGATCCGTGCGGGTGTGACGATTATGTATCCCGAAGAAAAGCGCAAGCCGCCTTCGCGTTTGCGTACGCGCCACCGCTTAACCAAGCGCGCGGACAATTCACCGCGCTGTGTTGCCTGCATGATGTGCGAAACAGTTTGCCCCGCAAAGTGCATTACAATCGTGGCCGAAGAGCATCCCGATGTAAATATTGAAAAGCGGCCCAAAAGTTTTGATATTGATCTCGGGAAATGCGTTTTCTGCGGCTTTTGCGTTGAAGCCTGTCCGGAAGACGCGATTCGTATGGATACGCAGATTCTCGATATGGCGTCATATACGCGCGAAAGCATGAAGCTTGATATTGTGGAATTACTCAATCCCAACCCTTTATATTCCCAGATTGCCGCCAAGAAAGACCTTCAAAAAGTCCTGTCGGGAGACTAAAGACCAGAGACTAGAGACAGGAGACCTAGAAGAAATGCGAAGAGACTATAAAAAGATCAAAGCATGGCAGATTATTCGTAAATTATCTTTAGAAACTTATCGTCTTACACAAACTTTCCCACCCTTCGAAATTTACGGATTAACATCTCAGATACGACGTGCCATTATTTCAGCGGTAGCAAATATTGCTGAAGGAGCAACAAGACAACATAAAAAAGATTATTTAAATTTCCTTTTTATTTCTAAGGCATCATTAGCTGAATATGAATGTTTAATGGGTATTGCCCATGACTTAAAATATTTAAAAGGTGAAGAATTCAAAAAAATCGAGATATCTTTCGAAGAATGTGCGCGTTGTTTATCGGGCCTTATCTCGGCCGTGCAAGAAGAGATTGCCAAAGGTCTCTAGTCCCCAGTCTCTTGTCTCCTGTCTTTCCACCCTGGATTGCTTAAATGAAAAACGCGGAACCGTTTAAAAACAGTTCCGCGTTTGTTACAGATGTTTTTTTACGCGAGCACATCTCCGGCTACATTGCTGGTTACCGGTGTAACAAGCAAAGAGAAGGGGAAGAATAAAAACCACCATGAAGTGCTGTTCGATTGAACGATGCGGACTTTTGTCGCGCCTTGAGCTTTGGCCGCGGATGTAAAGTCGGAAACCGTTTGCGGAAGACTGGCATTGCCCCAAGCAGGATTTTTACCCAGAAGTAAATGAATCGCCATATTAGATGTACTAACATGAGCTATCGGCGCGCCGTCGGTCGTTGAAACACCGTTAAAGTCTTTGGCGACTTTTGTTGTGCTGCAGCCCGATAATGCCACGCCGAAAGCGAGCATAAGCGCTGAAAGTTTAAGAATAGGTGAATTTTTCATGGAGTCTCCCCTCAAGTAATGGTTAAAGAAAACAGATAAGTGTAAGCGAAAAAAAGAGAAGCCGTCTATCAGGGTTTCCCTTTTTCTGTATAATATGGCCATGCAAAAAACTCTTTTTATTACAGGCGCGGTCTTTGGCTTTTTGAGCGTTCTATTGGGAGCTTTTGGCGCGCATGCTTTAAAAACACACTTAACTCCGGAAATGCTTCATATTTTTGAAACCGGCGTGCGTTATCAGGCTTATCACGCATTAGCTTTACTTGCAGCCTCTTGGGCGGTATCTATTTTTAACCCGGTTTGGATTTCCCGCGCAGGCACTTGCTTCACGGCCGGAATCATTATTTTTTCGGGGAGTCTCTATATATTAGCGCTAACGGGTATTCGCGGATTTGGTGCTATGACGCCTATCGGCGGGTTGCTTTTAATGCTGGGTTGGCTTTTTATGATTTTAGGGGCAATTAAGAAAGGCTAGAAGTTAAAGGTAAAAGCTTAAAACTATAACTTAAAGGCCAAAATTGCTCGGACAATTTTTAGTTTTGAGTTATGGTTTTGACTTTTGAGCTTTAACCTTTAAATTATTATGTATTGGCTGATGAAATCCGAACCGGATGTTTATTCGATTGATGACCTTGCCCGCGACGGCAAAACCATGTGGGACGGCGTGCGCAATTACCAGGCGCGTAATTTTATGCGTGATCAAATGCAGGCGGGCGATCTCGTTTTCTTTTATTATTCGAACGCCGAACCCTCAGGCATTGCCGGAATCGCGAAAGTCGTCGGGAAAGCTTATCCTGACGCGACGGCATTTGATAAGAAAGATGTGCACTTCGATGCAAAGAGTAAGCAGGAAACCCCAACTTGGTATCTTGTGGATTTAAGTTTTGTAAAAAAGTTCAAACGGCTTATATCGTTGGACGAACTGAAAAAAATGCCGGGGCTTGATGGAATGCTGCTTCTACAAAAAGGCAGCCGCCTTTCCGTTCAGCCTGTTTCTGAAAAACATTGGAAATTAATTTTAGAGGTTGCAAATGGATTCTGAATTTTTTAAAGAAACATATCCTGTTGCGCTTTTATTTGGCGGATTTATATTGGCGCTTTTTTTAAATTTGATTGCCTGGTTAGAGGTTGGTCCCGACGTAGACGCGTATGAATTTATTCCACAGGGATTTATGTTTCGTGGAGGCGGGAGAGGGGCTGTTATGCACTTGTTTTTTAAATTTATAGCGAAACATCCAATGCTTTACAGGTTATTAGCAACTACAGCACTCGGAGTTTTGCCTGTTTATTTGAGGCTCAGTTATGATAATGAAAAGCATAAAACAGCTCTTTTTGTCCTTTTAGGTCTTTACTTACTTTGGATAATCGAAAAATTAATTCGTGTCGGCATAGATAGCTCAAAAAAAGCGAAAGCATAATTTGAAGTGGAGCAATATTCGGGGCAGCTTGTGGGTTTTGATCTATGGCTTTGATCTTTGAGTTTTAACCTTTGAGATGAGGTTTTATGTTGTGGATGCCTTTTTTAGTTGCGGGGCTGATGTTACTTGTCGCTGATGCGGCGGGCTGGATTGATTTAAGCACGCGCCCCTTACTGCGTATCGTCAAATGGATTTCGGCGGCATTTGTTGCGTGGTTTTTGCCGACATTGGCACAGAAATTATTTCATCTGCAAATCGATGAAAGATATCTTAACTTTTGGAAACTTTTCATTCTAGGAACATTAGCGATTTCGCTTTTGTGGGTTATATCGAAATGGATTTGGAAATATATCGGCCCCGCGCCCGCGGGCCATCGCCGATGCCCTCATTGTCGTAAGCCTGTTCTCAAAGTTATGCTGGAATGCCCGCATTGCCGTAAAGCGACAGCCTGAATGACTTTTTCGCGGTATTTTTGGCAGTATCTTATTCCGGCAATTGCGCTTTTTGGAGCCGCACTTTGGTGCGGAGTTCAGAAGACGATGATTTTTGCGCTTACCGGCTTTTTGGGAGCTTTTCTGATTGCCGTATCTTTAATTATAGAAGGCGGGAAAAAGCTCAAAAACTGCAAAAAAACCGAAAAAAATCTTTAATTTGTTTCCTGAATCTTTATACTAGCGCTTCGGTGAAATTGAAATAATGAGTTCATTATTTCAAAATATTACGCTGCGCTGTGCCTCGCCTCAAAAAAAATCGGGCGAGGCCTAGCGCTTCATTAAGATTGAAATAACGAGCTCGTTATTTCAAATAATGCTTAGGGCTGTGCCGCGCCTCGAAATAAATCGGATGCGACCTATCTGCTTCCGCCATTGTAATTATCAACGTTTTATTGAGGAGAGATTATGAAGAGTGAGTTCTGGAAAAATTTTGCAGTTATTTTGGGCGTACTTGCCTTAGCGGTTCCTGCGCCCGTTTTCGCGCAGGACACGACCACCGACACCACCGTATTGACGACGGTAACGGCCGATTCAAACGATCCTTACGCGACTCCCGCGCCTATCGAAACAACAACAACCACGACAACGACTGAAACTCCGGCTGTGTCCTCGACCGACACGACAACCACCACCTCTTCCGAAGTAAAAAAGCCGAAAAAAAAGAGCAGCAAGAAAAAAGCCCGCTCTAAGAAAAAAGCTAAAAAATCGCTCAAGAAAAAAACAAGCGTAAAGAAAAAAAGCGTTAAGAGAAAAACAGCGAAAAGACGCGCGAAGAAAAAAGCGGTTGCCGCGCAACCCACGCACGCTGCTGAACAGGATGCTGCCGTTGCCGCTGAAAATGCAGCCGCGGATGAACTCAGCGCGGACGCGCTCACCTCGGTGACGCCGGCTCAATCCTAGTTTCGATTCAAAAAAAGAGGGCCGGGTTTAACTCGGCCCTCTTTTTCATTGAAGGGATGCTCAAATGAAGATGACTTTGTCAGCCCTGATCTTCACCGCCGGAATCCTTACTCTTGCCTGGCCCGTGTCGGGTTTTCTTTTGCTGGGAAGAACGGTGGGCGAAAAAGTGTTTCCAGAAAACCGCCCGGTTTGGCTGACTTTTTTTTGCTGGGCTTATCTAACGCTCGCTTTTCTGGCCTGGACTTGCTTTTTTCAAACGGGTGTTCCGGTGGCTTATGCCGCCGTCGGAATTTTAACTCTAAGCGCCGCTAAGTTTGTTTTCTTTTATATTTCTTATCCGCAATGGCGCAGGGCGTTTATTTATCTTTGGGACAGGCGCGTTAGTTTTGTGATTATCCTGGTCTGCGGGACGACGCTGGGCGCATTTATGCTTTTTATTTCGCGGCTTATTGCATGAAAAAACAATTTATTTTAGCCGTGTTACTCGCAAGTTTTGTTTTTTTCGGCTGCGCGATGATTCCTGACGCAGGCACGCAAGTTTATGTATATGAGAAAATGCGGCGTGTACAGCCCGGCAATACCCCGGAGCAGGTCGTTTATCTTCTGTCCGGCCCGCCGACGTATGTAACCGCTTTAAACGAGGGGATGAACACTTATGAAGTTTGGGAATACCGTGTCGGAAATTTTCTGCACGCTGAAACCGCGATTATAATTTTTAAGAACGGGCGTGTAATGGCTCTTCCTAAAAATTCCCAGGAACTGCTCGGAAATTTATATTCAGCCGGCGTTGTCCGTGACGCACAGTTTTGGAATAACCAAGACCGCTGATGCTACCTCGAATTTATTCCGCCTTCAAAAAAGTTTTGACCGGACTTGTCATTGTCCTTGCTTTTTCAAGTTGTGATTCCGGACCCCAGGTTGATTGGGAAAAATTCGAGGAGTCCGCCTTGCAACGCGCCTTGGAATCCGGCCGGCCGACACTTGTTTATTTTTATGCCGCATGGTGCCGTCCATGCCAGCAATTACGGTCTTCCACATTTCGTGATGAACGCGTGATAAGCGCTCTCGCAAAATGGAATCGTTTGAAAGCGGATATGTCTTTCCGCGAAGACAAAACAACACTTGCCCGCACAAATACTTTTAATGTTTGGGCATTGCCTACATTAATAATTTATGAAACTGACGGAAAAGTACGCGCAAAAATAAGCGGCTATGTTTCAGCGGATAAATTGCTCGAAGTTTTGAAGCAGGCTTAAGAGCGAATGGCCGTTGCGGCAATGCGCATAAGCGGAGCCTGCAGCAACCCGATGCTCAGCGATAGAAATGTGAGTGCGATAAGAATCAGCCGGGATGAAATCGAAACCGGAATTTCTGTTTTAAAACGGGGTTCGCGGAAAATCATTTTAACCGCAATCGAAAGATAATAATAAAGCCCCACAACTACCATGGCCAAGCCGGCTATGACGAGCCAATTCAGCCCGGCCTGCAAACCAAAAAATAAAATCCAAAATTTACCCATAAAACCGGCCAGCGGCGGAATTCCCGCCAGAGACAGCAGGGCGATGAAAAGCACCGTTGAAAGGAAAGGGGATGTTTTCGAAAGGCCTTCAAAGTTTTGAGTCGAATCTGAGCCGGCGGCTTTCTCCACCAAAGTAATAACGTAGAAGACAGCCAAAGTGCTTGCCGCGTAACCCGTAAAATAATAAAGAATAGCCGCGCCGCTCATGTCGGTTCCCGACGCGACAGCGAGCAAAAGATAACCCGCGTGGCCGATGCTTGAGTAACCCATAAGACGTTTAAAACTAGTTTGCGCGAGAGCGCCGAGGTTTCCGTAAAGCAAACTTAAGATCGACATGACGGCTAAGGCCATTTTCCAGTGTTCGTCCAACGGCCCCAAAAGAAGGTTGAAAAAACGGATGATCAGTAAAAATCCCGCGGCTTTGGAAGCCACCGACATGAATGCGGAAACGGGAGCGGGAGCGCCCTGATAAACATCCGGAACCCAAAGTTGAAAAGGGAAAACGGCGATTTTGAATCCCAGACCCGCGAAAATAAAAAGCAGAGCAAGCAGCCCCAGCCGGCTGCCGAATAAAACTTGTTTAGCGGCCGCGATTTCCGTAAACGAAAGCGCGCCGGTTTGCATGTAAAGCAAGGCGATTCCGAAAATCGTAAATCCGGAAGCAATCGAGCCCAGCAGTAAATATTTAAGGCCGGCTTCGACAGAGGACATGCCCGGGGTGTGGGCCGCTGAGAAGTGTCGGCCGTAGGTCGCCATCATATACAGTGCCATAGTCAGTATTTCAAGTGCGATAAAGAGCACCAGCAAATGCGAAGCGGAAGCTAAAAAGTAAAGCCCAACCAACGGACACCAAAGAATAAGGCCGAACTCCTGCTGCTTTGCGGAAGTTTTCGCAAACAGCTCGCGGCACATAAAAGTAATAACAAAGAAAACAGCCGTGAAAAAAACTTTGAAATAAAAAGCAAATGGGTCGGCGGAAACCATGCCGCCGAAGCCCGTACCGAACTTTTGCGAGCAAAAGAAAAGCGCGGCGGCCAAAATCACGGTGCCGACCGCTAATTGATTAAAAATAGGGCGGTCTTTCTTGGCGGTTAAAACCGCCTCAAAGAGAAAATAAGCCAGCAGTCCAACGCTGATTAAGTCCGGAATAAAATAAGAGAGGCCTAAGTTCATATGAAAAGCCTCGCGACTGCCGGTTGAATAATGGACAAAAGCGCGGATGGAAAAAATCCGAAGAAGAAAAGTATCGCTAAAAGAACCAGAAAAGGCGCTTTATCCCATAAGCCAATCATGTCGCGTAATTCTTTTCCCGGTTGCGCCGAAGGCGCAGAGGATAAACGAGTCGCCACGCCAAAACAGAGCGCTTGTACCGCGCGAATCATATAAATGGCGGTAATCAAAACTCCCAAGACTCCAAAAATAACCGCGGCAGGAAAAGTTTTCCAGGCACTGATAAAAACCAAAAGTTCGGCCGGAAAATTAGCGAAACCGGGAATTCCCGCTGAAGCCATGCAAGTCAGCATGAAACAAACCGAAAAGAAAGGCAGCGTTTTTCCGAGGCCGCCGAAATCATGAATGCCGTCGGTGCCGGTCTGTGCGGTTAAATGTCCGATCAATCCAAACAAGCAGGCGGTCATGATGCCATGTGCGAAAATAAGCAAAATTCCGGCTGAAAGCGCGGTTGGATTCATGGCGGCGAAAGCCAGAAAAACATAGCCCATATGGCTGATGCTTGAAAAAGCCGCCATGGTATTGAGATTCTTTTGGCGAATGGCAGCGAAGCCGGCATAGATGAGGCCGATGGTTGCAAGTATTGCCAGCGTCGGCGCCCAAAACTGAAACCCTAACGGTAAATAGACAAGTGCGATGCGAATCAAAAAATAGGGACCTATTTTAACGCCGGCATGCACCATCGAAAGCGAAGCGGGAGCGGCTGAATAAGCGGAAGGCGACCAGCTGTGGAAAGGCCAAAGTGATGTCATGATGCCAAAGCCTACGATCAAAAGCGCGGCCAGCCATTTCTGAGTTTCAGGCGTCAACAATGCCGCGTGAGAAGCCGCGAGAGCTTTTGATTTTGTAAGATCCAGAAAATCGGGCCCGAGCATATTATAGAGAGTGAATATTGCGAAAAGTCCTAGCATCGCGCCCGCGGTCATATAAAGTGCGAGCTTCATTGCCCCTGCCTCTTGCTTGGAAGGAAGACCGCCCGGTTGAGCCGAAGGCTCAGAGGCAAAACGATGCAGCCCAATCATCGCGAAAACCGGAATCAAAGTCATTTCATAAAAAACATACAGAAAAAAAACATTCAGCACGGTGAAAACGGCGAACATGCTGCCGGTCAAAAGCAGATAATAGAAAAGGTATTCTTTAAGGCGGTCTTTAGTTTTTCCCGCGATAAAAGCGCCGGCGAAAGCCACAAACGCGAGCAATAAACAAAAAATGAGATTAATGCCGTCAAGCCCGACTTGATAGCGAATGCCCATTTCAGCGAAGCAATCCCAGCTATGAACAAATTGAAAGCCTTGAAACGCGCGATCAAAATTTTGAGTCAGAAAAAGCACGATTAATAAACACAAGCCGGTTGCGCCGATCGCAAGCGGGCGCAGCCATTTTCCATGAGCTGCGGGCATAAAAAGAATTAGCAATGCCGCCAAATAAGGAATGAAAGGTAATGCGAGAATCATACGCGCGCACCATTGAAAATAAGATAAATAACAAGCGCCGTAAAACCGATCACAAAAACAAGCGCATAACTTTGAATCCAACCGTTTTGCAGTTTGCGCGCGGTTTTACCGAGGACTTGCGTGAGGCTGCCCAGCCCTTGATTTCCGCCCCGGTCAATAACGACACGGTCAAAAGTATCCGCCGCGCGGGCGATGTTCTCCTGAATATGAATAATCAGCCAGTCATAAAAACGGTCAAAGAAATATTTTTCTTTGAGCAGCTTCACAAAACCCAACATAACCGGCAAATGCGTTTCCGTGGTTTTCTTACGGTAAAAAATAAAACTTAAAAGGAGTCCGAAGCAGGCCAATCCCACCGAAACAGCAGCGAGCCAGGACGGATGGCCTGCGGAATGAGTGGCGTGGTTTTCTAAAAATGATTTAAAGGGAAGATACCCCGCGATCAAAGAAAAAACAGCCAGGATAATAAGCGGCAAAGTCACAAGCAGATTATCTTCATGCGGTGTATCGTCATGCCTCTGGGTCTTCGACCCAACCGCCGAAAAGAAAACCACTGTCACCACACGGCCCATATAAAAAGCTGTAAGCAGAATAACCGCAAGCGCCATTCCAAACATGATTTTGGGACCGGCAGAAGCCGCGCTCAGGATTTCTTCTTTGCTAAAAAATCCGCTTGTATAAGGTATGCCCGCCAGCGCCGCGGTGCCGATTAGGAAAGTAAGCGCGGTAATAGGCATGATTCTAAAAAGTCCGCTGCGTTGTGACTGTGTGGACATTGCCCATATATCTTGAGTATGTAAAGCGTGAATCAAGCTTCCGGCGCCAAGAAAGAGCAGAGCCTTAAAGAAAGCATGCGTTGTTAAGTGAAACATGCCCGCTTCGGGGCTTCCAAGTCCTAATGCCATGACCATATATCCCAATTGGGAAAGCGTGGAGTAGGCGAGCACCTTTTTAATATCGTTTTGAACCACGGCAATCGACGCGGCGATAAAAGCCGTAGTAATGCCGGTCCAGGCGATCAATTGCAGGGTTACGGGGCTCATTTCAAATAAAAAGAAAAGCCGAGCGATCATAAAAATGCCCGCCGCGACCATGGTTGCGGCGTGAATCAACGCGCTTGCGGGAGTCGGGCCTTCCATCGCGTCAGGAAGCCAAACATGCAAAGGCACCTGCGCTGATTTGCCTATGGCTCCGAAAAAGATACCGATGCAAGCAAGCGTTAACAACCCCGCGGGCAATGAGGTTTGATTTAGTTTGGTTTCCAGTTCAAGAAAATTAAAAGTGCCCATGTCGTTTTTGATTAGCAGTCCGAATAAAAGCAATATGCCGAGCATCATGCCGACATCGCCGATGCGCGTCGTTAAAAAAGCTTTTTTGGAGGCAAGGCTCGCGGACGGCTTTTCAAACCAGAACCCGATCAAAAGATAAGAAGCAACGCCGACCAATTCCCAGAAAATGAAAAGCTGAATCAAATTATTTGAAAGCACGATGCCCAGCATCGAAAAGGCAAAAAAAGAAAGCGCCGCGAAATAACGGGAATAGCCTTCTTCGCCCTGCATGTACCGGGATGAAAAGATCGCGACGACGGATGAAACGCCCGTTACGATTAGAAGCATCAAAAGGGACAAGTTATTAAACAGCAAGCCGATCTCAATTCGAAACTGCGGCAAAGTCATCCATGTTAAGGAAGTTTCAAAGACAGCGCTGTGATTTTCAGCGCTGCGGAAATTCTGCAGCAGAATTAAACTGAGAGCAAAAGCGGAAACAATCGAAAGAATCGACAACCAGGCCGAAGCCAGGCGGAAGAAGTTTTTATTTACGTGGGACGCTTTTTCCGCGGGAATAATGAGCAGAAAAATAATTGCCGCGGCCGCGAGCGGTAATCCCAAAATATACCAACAAAGATTCAACATAAAATAACTCAAAGCTTATAACTCAAAGGTCAAAACCACAGCTCAAAACTTAAAACTTTCTGAAAGCCTTAAGGCTATAAGTTACGGTTTTTGCTTTGAGCTTTAAATTTTAACCCTTAAGGGTTGTCATAACTTCCGTATCGACGGAGTTTTTTTCTTTAAATAGCAAAACAGCGATTGCCAACCCGATCGTAACTTCGACTGCGGCAATGACCATGACGAAGAACGCCAAAATCTGCCCGTCTGTATGACCGTGAACGGAAGAAGCGGTGATCAAAACCAGATTAGCGGCATTCAGCATCAATTCCAGGCACAAAAGAATAATAAGAATATTGCGGCGCAGTAAAATCCCGAAAAGCCCGATGGAAAAAAGAATTCCGGCTAAAACTAAGTAGTGTTCGGCTGAAAGGGTAGGAATCATTCTGAGACCATCCTTGAGAAAGGGTTGGATTGATAATGAGCCGAGACAAGAAAGGCGAGGAGTTCATACTGCGCTAAGTATGGACGACGAGCATGACAAAGGCGTAGGCCATTAGCAAGCGACCACTTTCCAAGTATGGTTTCGGATTGGTTCCTTAAGATCATGCCGAAGCCTTTTCGTTTTTAGCCAGAGTCACAGCTGCAAAAATACCGAGTAAAACTAAGACAGAAATAAGTTCAAAAGGCAGTAAATAGCGGCTGAAAAGAACACGGCCTAAATTTTCGACGGTGCCCTGCGGATTTTGCAAGGCGGGAAGCTTGGAATTGGAAAAAATAGCCGTCAAAATAACTGTAAAAATAACGCCGGAAAGAAGGGTCAATGCCAAATGACTTTTATTGAATCTTTGCAGAAGCGGAAGGGTGGTTGCTCCCAAGCCTTGGAGCATGATTACGAATAAAAAAAGAACCATGACCGCGCCGGCATAGACGATTAAATGCACGATGGCGACAAAGTAAGCGTGTAATAAGGTATAAAGCACACTTAAAGAAAGCATGCATAGAAGCAAGCCAAGAAGCGCGCGGGTGGGCCGGGTTACAAATAAGATACTCAGGGCGCCTGCGACGGAAATAACCGAAAAGATCCAAAAAAAAAGGGATTCCATAACTGACGATTCACCCATAAATAGATACACTGGCCGGAGAGATTTTGGAGCGAGACAAAGAGAGATGATGCAGGCTTCGTTGCAGTACGACGTCAAAGACGAACGATGCGGTCGCAGCCCAAAATTGCCCGGCCCTTCGGGAAGCCCGAATTTGGCCGTCTGCTGCGTCGCTCCTTCTTGACTTGTTGCAGAGAACAAGCCGTCGTCGTTGATTCTTGCATCCAATCCAAATTAGGGCTTTCAATGTATCCATTTATGGGTGAATTGTCAGTTTAAGCTGCGCGCTCTGAAAAAGATTCAGCCAAAAAGACAGCCTGATTTTTTCGGGTTTCAAAAAAACCGGAACCAATTATAAACACGCGCGTTTTGCCGCCTTTTTCACGGATCGAAAGCCTGCCGCCCGCGGAAGCCATTAAAAAGGGGGCATGATTGGAAAGCACGCCTGTGAAACCGTATTCCGCGGGTACTTCCGCGTGTTCGATTTCGCCTTCGTAGGCTTTACCATGCGGCGTAATGATTTGTAACTGATAGCTCATCGGTATTCCTTTTTCTCTGCGCTTCGCGCAACCGGGATTATTTCCGCTTTTTACTATTTCGCTCGCAGCACCGATCTAGCGGTTGAACGGAGCTCAGAGCCAAAATATTATTTGGCCATTTTGTTGTAATTTTCAACGACATCTTCGATGCCGCCGCACATATAGAAACATTGTTCGGGAATATGGTCAAATTCGCCCGCAATGAGGCGCTTAAAGCCCGCGATTGTTTCTTTGAGCGGCACATATTTACCTTTCAGATTGCTGAACTGTTCAGCAACATGGAAAGGCTGTGACAAAAACTTTTCAAGCTTGCGCGCGCGCGCCACGATTTCCTTGTCCTCCTGAGAAAGCTCGTTGATGCCCAGGATTGCGATGATATCGCGTAAATCTTTATAACGCTGAAGAATGCGCTGCACTTCGCGGGCAATGCCATAATGTTCTTCGCCCAGGATGCGCGGATCAAGCATGCGCGAAGTCGAAGCAAGCGGATCGCAAGCGGGATAAATTCCAAGCTCCGCGATTTGGCGCGACAAAACAGTTACGCCGTCCAAATGCGAAAATGCCGTTGCCGGAGCCGGGTCGGTTAAATCGTCCGCGGGAACATAAATCGCCTGAACGGAAGTAATCGAACCGGACTTGGTCGAAGCGATGCGTTCCTGCAGCGCGGCCATTTCGGTCGCGAGATTCGGTTGATAACCCACGGCGGAAGGCATGCGCCCCAAAAGCGCGGAGACTTCGGATCCCGCTTGAGTGAAACGGAAAATATTATCGATAAACAAAAGCACGTCCTGATGCGCTTCATCGCGGAAATATTCAGCCATCGCGAGACCTGTAAGCGGAACGCGAAGACGCGCGCCCGGCGGCTCATTCATCTGTCCGAAAACAAGCGCGGTTTTTTCATGCACGCCCGATTCGTTAAGCTCAAGCCACAAATCGTTGCCTTCGCGCGTGCGTTCACCGACGCCGCAAAAAACAGAAACACCGCCATGCTGCTTAGCGATGTTATTAATCAGCTCCATAACGATGACGGTTTTGCCCACACCGGCGCCGCCAAAAAGGCCGACTTTTCCACCTTTGGCGTACGGAGCCAAAAGATCCACAACCTTGATGCCGGTTTCTAAAATTTCGGAAACAGGTAAAAGGTCCTGATAAGAAGGCGGCTCACGGTGAATCGGATAAGTTTTTGAAAGATCAATCGGCTTATTTTTTTGCTCGTCAATCGGCTGACCAAGCAAATTAAAAATTCGGCCGAGCGTTTGATTTCCGACCGGAACGGAAATCGGCGCGCCGGTGTCCGCGGCTTTCATGCCGCGCACGAGCCCGTCGGTAGAAGCGAGCGCGATGCAGCGCACGACATTGCCGCCGATATGCTGAGCCACTTCAAGCACGAGCTGATTTTTTTTAGTGGATTCGCCCGGTTGCGACGAAGGCGCAGAGGCAAGATCAATTGTGACCGCGTTTAACATTTTAGGAAGCTGATCCGTTCCGAACTCGATGTCCACACTGGGGCCCATAACTTGAACTACTTTTCCGAATGACATACGTAACCTCCACGATAATTAATCAGGCCTTTAAAGCCCAACGTCGGGAACTTTATGTTTCCCGACAAAATCAAAACAAACTTGCGAATTTCAAGCCTTTAAGGCTCAAGCGCCGAAAAACATTTATGTTTTTCGGTAAAACAAAACAGTCCCAAGGATCTCAAGCTTTCAAAGCTTGAGATCCCGAAATAATCTCTATAAGTTCTTTAGTAATTGCCGCTTGCCGGGCCTTGTTGCGGGCCAAGACAAGTTCATCAATTAACTCGGACGCGTTTTCCGTCGCCTGGTGCATCGCGTTCATGCGCGCCATTTGTTCGCTTACAAAAGACTCAAGAAAAATTTGTCTTACACGCATGCTGAAAACGGCCGGAACCAACCGGTTAAAAAGCGCGTCCGCGTCCGGCTCCATTAAATAATTCACTTCCGCTACCGCGGACTGATTTTCCGGTAAGGCGGCCGCGTCCAAAGTGAATGGAAGCAGCTTTTCGGTCACCGGCTTAAAACGTGTCGCGCTGATAAAGCGGCTGTAGGTCGTATAAACACTGTCGACGCGGCCTGAAAGATAAAGATCGGAAGCCAGGTTTCTAATTTCAACAATCGCACGTTCGATCTCGGTAGATTTGATTTCAATAAATGTCTTTTCAAGAGCATAACCGGATTTTTTAAGCGCAAGAACACCCATTTTCCCGACACCCACAATGACCGCGGGTTCCTTCTCATTTTTTAAAAAATTTTGAGCCGAAGCAATTAAGTCGAGATTCAAAGACCCGCAAAGACCCGTGTCAGATGTGAAAACAAAGAGCGCTTTTTTCTTTTCCGCGCGCTTTGCAGATGCCGCGCCGCCAAGAAGAGGATGCTCCGCCGAAACACCGCTTGCGCTCACGCGCTTGAGAAGCTGAAGCAGTCCCTCGGCATAAGGCGCCCCTTCGAGCACCATTTTTTGATAGCGCTTGAGCTTAGCCGCCGAAACCATTTCCATGGCACGAGTAATTTTTTTCGTGTTGGAAATGCTGCGGATTCTGTTTTTTAATGTTCTTAATTGCCCTGACATATTGTTGCTCTGCGGTTACACCGCAACCGCGGTACATATTGTGTGCTGCAATCTCCGGCGATTTTGTTTTGATAAAATCGCCAAAATGTTACCGCTTGAATGTTTCTTTGAAGCTAACAACCGCTTTTTTAAGTTTTTCTTTGGTTTCATTCGACAAAGCTTTGGTTGTTTGAATATCGCGCATCGCGTCGGCGTAATTTTTATCCAAATACACAAGGTACTCGCGTTCAAAATCTTTCAGGCGCTTCAACTGTAAGTCATCCAGAGCGCCTTCATTGGCGGCTAAAATCATCACAACTTGTTTTTCAAACGGCATGGGCTGAAAAACATTTTGTTTTAAAAGTTCTACCATGCGTTCACCGCGCGTCAGCTGGTCTTTTGTGGATTTATCTAAGTCGGTTGAGAGCTGTGCGAAAGCGGCTAATTCACGGTATTGAGCCAAAACAAGGCGCAAAGTTCCCGCGACCTGCTTCATTGCTTTGGTTTGAGCATTGCCGCCCACGCGTGAAACCGACAAACCGACGTTGATCGCAGGGCGTACGCCCGCATAAAACAAATCTGTTTCCAGATAAATTTGGCCGTCCGTGATCGAAATGACGTTGGTCGGAATGTAAGCCGAAACGTCGCCCAGCTGGGTTTCAATAACAGGCAAAGCCGTCAAAGAACCTCCGCCCAAATCCTGGCGGATTTTCGCGGCGCGTTCGAGCAGGCGTGAATGAAGATAGAAAACGTCTCCCGGATAAGCTTCGCGTCCCGGCGGGCGCTGTAACAGAAGCGAAAGCTGGCGATAAGCGACAGCGTGTTTCGACAAATCGTCATAAGCGACAAGCGCGTGGCGGCCATTATATAAGTCTTCCTCACCAATGGCGCAGCCGGCGTATGGCGCCAAAAATTGGAGAGGGGCCGGATCATCCGCGGAAGCGGAAACGATCGTGGTGTATTCCATCGCGCCGTTTTCTTCGAGAGTTTTGGCGATACCTACGACACTCGAAAGCTTTTGTCCGATAGCGACATAAATACAGTGAATGCCTGTTCCTTTTTGATTAATAATCGTATCAAGAATAATGGCGGTTTTTCCGGTTTGACGGTCGCCGATAATTAATTCGCGTTGGCCGCGTCCGATCGGAATCATGCCATCGATGGCTTTAATTCCGGTCTGCAAAGGTTCCTTAACGGGCTGGCGCTGAATAACGGAAGGCGGCAAAGCTTCAATCGGACGGCGGAGATTGGTAACAATCGGGCCTTTTCCGTCCATCGGTTCTCCGAGCGGATTAACGACGCGCCCCATCAAAGCCGGGCCGACCGGAACTTCCGCGATCTTGCCCGTGCGTTTGACCATGCCGCCTTCTTTAATCTTGCGGTCATCGCCCAAAATAACCACGCCGACTTGATTCGGTTCCAGGTTCAAAACTAATCCGGCTGTGCCGTCTTCGAAGGTTACAAGTTCGCCGGCCATCACGGCGTCAAGGCCGTAAACCCGTGCGATACCGTCGCCGACCTGTAAAACATAACCAACCGACTCGACCTCGAGTTTAGATTGATATTTCGCGATTTCTTTTTCTAATGCTTGTGTTACTTCATCAGCCTTTAACATAGGAACTCCTATAACTCTTTTTAAAAATGGTTCCGTCATCCCCGCGAAGGCGGGGATCCAGTTCTAGATCTCCGATAAAACGCTATGCGTTTTTCGGAGATGAATTCGAACACGCAAGTTACGCTTCGTAACTTGCGTTCTCATTCAGATCGCAGCCGCGTAAAGCTTCTGCTTCATTTCCCGTAATTTAGTTTGATAACTCGCGTCAACCACGCGTTCATCCAATTTTAAAATAAATCCGCCGATAATTTTTGGGTCGACTTTTGTTACAAGCTTAATCGTTGCCGGCTTGGCGGAAGCTCCGGAGACCACGGAAGACCGCTCTAAAATAGCGATTAATTTTTTTTCGGTAGCCGGTTCGATCGGCGCGGCGCCGATATATTCCGCGCGGTGAATTCCGCGGCTTTTTTCTGACAAAGACTGAAACGTACTTTCGATTAAAGGTAATATCTGAAAACGCTTTTTGGTCAAAACAAGGCGCAAAAAAAGCCCCAGCAATGGCGGAGTTCCTTTTGGAAGAATCTGGCTTAAAAGTTCTTCTTTTTTATTCCGCGGAATGACTGGGCTGTTCATGAAAGCGGCGAAGCGCGGATCCTTGTAAGCCGAATCAACAAACGCGTCAAAAGACTTTTCCACCTCAGCCAGATTTTTTTCATTCCGGCTGAGGTTTAAAAGCGCGTTAGCATATTGCTTAGCAAGAATTCCGGCGTCTTTCATAGAGCCTGTCCAGATATTATGTTTCTAAGCGAAAGTTTTGATTTTGAGCCGAGCCAAAGCAGCGCGAGGCGAGCATGCTCGCAGAAGCCTGTAAGCCGAGAGATGAGAAGGCGCAGGCCATAAGCGGAACTTGCAGCTGAAAGATAATATTTGGGCTGGCTCATAATGTTTTTTCGAGTTGGTCTACGAGCTGAGAAGCTTTCTCGCGCTGCTTGCTGTCATTCAAATGATCGCCCAGAATTTTTTCGGCCACATGAATGGAAATGTTCGCTATTTCCTGGCGCATGGTTACGCGGGCTTTCGCAACTTCCAAATCGAGAGCGGCTTTCGTTTTATCGAAAGTGCGCTGCGCTTCTTCGCGCGCCTTGTCCTGAATGTCTTTAGCGATCAATCGTCCCGCCTCGACAGTTTCGGCCATTTTCGCGCGCGCCGCGTCTTCGATTGTTTTCAGTTGAATCTGATATTCAGCTTTGAGTTTTTCCATTTCACGTTTCGCTTCTTCCGCGTCGTCGATGCTTTTTTTAATATGCGCGCGACGGTCGGCAAGCGATTTCTGAATGGGGCCCCAGGCCGCTTTTCGCAATGTAAAAAAAACCAGCAGAAAAGCCGAAAGTTGAATCAGAACTTCCAACGGAACGATGTTTTCTTTAAAAAAATCCATAATGTTTTCTTTTTTCTTCGCTTATGAAAGTTTTCCCTGAAGGATAATCATTACAACGAAAGAGAAAAGCGACAACGCTTCGATGAAAGCACAGCCAAGAAGCATAGTCTGCTGGATTTTCGAAGATGCTTCCGGCTGGCGCCCGGTCGCTTCGAGTGCCGCGGCAACGGCATGGCCGAGGCCGAGAGCGCCGCCGAGCGTGCTTAAGCCGAACATAATGGGGATACCGAAAGCGAGAAGAGTTTGATAGGTCATGGGAGTAGCTCCTTTATTTTGATGTTAAAAACCGTCGCTCAATTAATCAGTGAGTGGCGGCCCCATGAGCATGTTCATCATGTTCATGGGAACTGAAATTGTTGATAAAAACCGTCGTAAGCAAACTGAAAACAAGCGCCTGAATAAGGCTGAAAAGAATTGAAAGCCCGTACGCAAAAATAAAAAGCGGCCAGGCGAACCAGCCTAAATGCGCGATGCTGTATAAAAGCCGGTCCTCACTTGAAATGTTGGCGAAAAGGCGCAATGAAAGGCTGAATGTAAAAGCGCCGTATTCTAAAACAATACCAAGCGGAAGCATTAAAACTATACCGATAACCCATGAAATGGTTGATGTGGGGTTGCCGGCAAGATGAAGCACATAATTGCGAAGGCCTAATTCACGTAAGCCATTGATGTGAACGTAAGCCACGGCGATTAAAGCCAGCGCGAGAGTGACACTCCAGGTGGCTGTGGGGGATTTTGAAAATGGAATTAAACCGCTCCAATTCATGAGCAAAATATAAAGAAAGCAAGTTCCAACAAAAGGCACATGCTTGCGGCCTTTGGGGCCAGTAATTGACAAAACATATTGCTCGAGACCTTCCACAATGCTTTCCATTAAGTTCTGAAGGCCGGCGGCAGGAACCCAGCTTTTACGGGGACGCGCCGCGAATAAAAAAGCGAATGAAAGTAGCGCGAGGATAGTGAGAGAAAAAATAAGAGCTTCATGCTGATGAATAAAATGAGCCCAGGGCTCGCCGTGAAACTTTTGAGAAATCAGCGTGAGGATATTATGGATTTCATGCGGAGTATGTTCCGCCGCGGGATGATGTTCAACCGCAGCATGAACCATTTCAGCGCCCAGATGTTCAACTGTCTCAACTTTCTCGATCATGGTTTTTTTTCAGGTTCCGAAAGTAATTTAACCGTTCGTAAAGTTTGGACTAATGCTAAAATAGAACCCGCACCAACCAGGAGGGGCATAATCAAAAGGGGAGCGCCCTTTTTGATTAAAGCATCGGCGATGCCGTATCCCAGCAAGGGACCGCAAACCAAAACCGAAGGAATGGTAAGTGCGAGCCCGAAAGTTTTTAAATCTTTAAGAATTTGCTGATCCTTGGCGGCCAAACACGAACGGTGTGCCAAAACGTTATAATTGTCACAACCCCAATGCTTTCAATTAGTTACAATAATAAATGCAAGCGCAAACATTATGCTGAAAAAAAATAAATTGTCAAGCAATACATGAAAAAAATCGCCCGGTTTTTGGTCTTTTTGGCGCAGTGGATTTGTTTGAGCGCTCTGGTCTTTTTTTTGTTCAACGGATTTATTTTAAAAATACTGCTCTCTTCATCTTTCGGGCTTTATTGGGACACCGATGTCTCGATTCGCCGCGCTGCCATTGACTGGACTTTACCCGAACTCGTTTTGAATGATGTGAGAGTGGGAAATCCGTATGGTTTTCCGCGCGGCAACATGCTGGAGATTAACCGTCTCGCGATGCGGTTTAAAGGGGGGCAGGCTTTTTTAAGCGGGGGAGCCTTGAAACCGGATTTATTGGAAATTGACATTCAAAAAATCGCGCTTATGCGGCGCGTCAGCGGACACCTCAATTTGCATTTGTTTGCGCGCCCCGAAACCGTTCGCAAAAAGAAACAAGGGCTGGGTTTATCGCCGCTTCAAACACGCATTTCGGTCGAAGAAATCAGCGAAGTTGATTCCTCTTCGCCCATTTTAAAAAAACAAATATTTAATCTTCAGGAAAAAACTTTTTTGATGGATGAAAAATCAAATTCGAGAGTTTTGGCGCAAATTTTTGTGAAGCAGCTTTTTCTGCGAATTGGTTTAAGCGAAGAGGGGGATATGCCCGTGCTTTCGGCGCCTCAATATCATGGAATTGCCGCCGCGGTAGAGCAGGAAATCCGCGAACATGCCGAGAAAGAAGCTAAACAGGAAGCCGCCGAAGCCGAATTTGAAGTCTTATCCAAAGAAGCGGAAAACGCTTCTATTTCGCCCCCGCGCTAGGTGGGTTGTCCCCATTTACGCGTAAGCGTAAATGAAGATATCACTGCCGCGTAAGCTAAGTGAAAATGTTACTTCAGAATTTTTTTCGAAATGATTTTCAGATTGTTATCCAGCTCATAAACGAGCGGTGTTGCTGTCGGAATATTGAGATCCAGCACTTGTTCCTTGGTCATTTTTTCCAAATGCATCACAATCGCGCGAAGGCTGTTTCCATGCGCCGCCACGATAATATTCTTTCCGTTTTTTAAATCGACAGCAATTGTTTTATCAAAGCACGGCAATGCGCGCGCCGCCGTATCTTTCAAGCTTTCACTGATGCCCTCGGGATTAAAATCTGTTTTGTCCGTAGGCGGCGGAACATCGTAACTGCGGCGCCAAATATGCACCTGCTCGTCACTGTATTTTTTTGCGGTTTCGCCTTTGTTTAAGCCTTGCAAAGCGCCGTAATGGCGTTCGTTTAAAGCTGCGTCGCGGACAATCGGAAGACTTGTTTTTGCGGCCGACTTTAAAGCTAAATCCAAGGTATTGATCGCTCTTTTAAGAGTCGAAGTATAGCCCTTGTCAATTTTATAGCTGACGAGTTTTTTGCCGGCTTCGCTTGCTTCCGTGATCCCTTTCGGCGAGAGTTCAACATCCACCCACCCGGTAAACCGGTTTTCAAGATTCCATTGTGATTCACCATGGCGGATAAGAATTAAAGTCGGCATGCTTGCTCCCTAAGTATATTGAGTCATGTTCGCTTGAAAGAAGCGGCATTATATACAGTAAAAATATTCGGTCAAGGTTTTGAAAACCCACCAAAACTATCAATTCATATCTTTTAATATCAGAATATAGTTATTTAAATTTATAATAATAATTAATAAAATTAACTATCAGTGCATTTTTGGGCATAATTTTGGCTTTTGGAAGTTAAAAACAGAGTTTTTTTGGCGTTTGGAATATTCCAAAAAAAACTTAAAAAAATTCCTAGAAAAGAATTGACATGCGAAAAACCGAGGATAGAATGTCTGCTCTTTTATCCTCAGGACCAGAGTCCCTATGGGTATTCTCTACCCCAAAAAGGTTGAGAGAGATTTTTTGCCTTCAGCTGGTGCTGAAGTAGCTCAGTTGGTAGAGCACGTCCTTGGTAAGGACGAGGTCGTGGGTTCGATTCCCATCTTCAGCTGAGTTTCGGAACGAA
>JAYSWD010000061.1:0-20485 GCA_043718225.1 Candidatus Omnitrophota bacterium | reverse complement strand
CATCTGGGGCGGGCTTTGCGCCGCGGTTTCAACTTATCTTTCATCCGTTCATCCCTGCAAAATGAGTTATGTCGCGATTCAAGATACTTACGCTGAATCCGCCACTCCTGATGAGCTGCTTGATAAGTACGGCATGCGAGCGGTGGATGTTGTTAATGCCGCCAAAAAACTCTTCTAAATTTCGCTCCACGAACCACGGGCCACGTACCACGACTCATCCAATCTTTTCTTTCCTTTTTGTTTTTATTTTCGTGGCTCATGGCTCGTGGTCCGTGGCTCGCGCCGACTCTGCTACCGCGGAACAAGCGATGGTCGTTACCCAGCATCCTCTCGCGACGGAAGCGGCGCTTCAAATTTTAAAACATGGCGGAAATGCGGCTGACGCGGCGATTACAGCGCAGCTTGTTTTAAATGTAGTCGAACCGCAAAGCTCCGGCCTTGGCGGCGGCGGATTTTTTCTTTATTACGACCGCGTTAAGCGCAGCGTCACAAGTTTGGACGGGCGCGAAACCGCGCCGGATTCCGCGTCGCCCGAAATGTTTTTAAAAAACGGCCGGCCGATGCCTTTTTTTCCGGACCGCATCACCGGCGGACTGTCGGTCGGAGTTCCGGGAACGCCCGCTTTGATACAAAAAGTATATGACCGTTTTGCGAGCGGAACATTGACGCTTGAAGAATTGGCGGAACCCGCGGTTAAACTCGCGGAAGCCGGAGCTCCTGTTTCAAAGCCGCTTGCCGCGCATCTCGCGGAACATGCTGAGAGACTGAGTCAATTTCCGGCAACAAAAAAAATATTTTTCCACGAAGACGGATCGGTGCTTCGGGAAGGCGAGACGCTTGTTCAAGCAGACCTGGCTAAAACCTTGCGGCTTTTTAGCGGGAAGAAAGCGGATTTTTTTTATAACGGTGAAATCGCGCGAGCGATACAAAAAGCGGTCGCAGAATCGCCCGTTAATTCCACCTCATTAACGCAAGCCGATTTAAAAAAATACGTGGTGATCGAACGCGACCCTCTTTACGGCAATTACCGGGGTTTGGATGTTTTCGCGCCGGGTCTGCCGACTTCGGGCGGTGCGGTGCTTTTAGAAAATTTAAACATGCTCGAAACTTTTGATTTTTCTGAAATGGAATGGGATTCGCAGGCGCTGCATTATTTAAATGAAAGCCAAAAGCTGGCATTTCAAGACCGTCAAAAAATGGGAGATCCCGGTTTTTCGGAAATTCCTGTCAAACAGTTGGTTTCGAAAGAATACGCAAAAGAAACCGCACAAAAAATTTTATCCGCAAAAGCCCTGGGCCAAACGGCGGCTGTTCCGGAAGACGGAAAACAAACCACGCATTTTTCAATCTTGGACCGGCTAGGAAATTTAGTGAGCTGGACATCCACCATTGAAGCTCCGTTTGGATCAGGCATTACCGTTCCCAAGTATGGTTTTTTGCTTAACAATGAACTGACTGATTTTGACGCAGAGCCGAAAGAGGCGGACAACCGCCTCAAGCCCAACGCGCCCGGGCCCGGCAAGCGGCCGCTTTCAAGCATGGCTCCGGTGATTATTTTTAATAAAGGCAAACCGTATATGATTTTAGGTTCACCGGGCGGGACAACGATTATCGGAACCGTGCTGAATATCATCGTTAATCGAATTGATTTCGGAATGACCTGCGGCGAAGCAGTAGCGAAGCCGCGCCTGATTTACCGCGGCGAAAAAATGGAACTTGAGCCTGAGATTTATGACCACCCGCTTATTCGTTTACAGCTCGAGCTTTGGGGCCATGACGCGAAAAAAGTAAATGAAATCGGAAACGCGCAGGTGATTTGTTTTGATGATATGCATCAAGAAATTGTGGGTGTGTCGGATTCGCGCGGTATTGGCAAAGCTAAAGGATATTAAACCTGTTTTGTGACGGCTTCGAAGCGGGTAAGAAGGCTATTAGGAAGCAGTAAATTCTTGGCCTGCTCAAACAATCCTCGCTTCGCTGCGGAACTCGCATGCCAAGAACTTATTGCTTCTTACAAATCAGAAAATTGGAGAGAAAGCTGGAAACGGAGAAGCGCAAACGCTTCCAGCTAAGTGCCGGCTCGCGCTTCGAAACGAATCGCAAGCCGACTGATGTAAAAAATAAAAACTTCGTTGTTGGGCGAAGCCCAGAGCTAAAATGAAAAAGCAAAGTAAAATTAAAAAGACGGACAAATTAATCGGCGAAGGTAAATTTCTTAAGCTTTGGAACCGGGGTTCGTGGGAGTTTGTTCAGCGCAAAGGCTCCACGGGTGTTGCGATTATTGTAGCGATGACGTCTGATCAGAAAGTGATTCTTGTTGAGCAATTTCGTGTGCCCGTTGGAAAGTATGTTATTGAATTGCCGGCCGGTTTGATCGGAGACAAGAATGCGAAAGAATTAATGGAAAAAGGAGCTCAGCGCGAGCTTTTCGAGGAAACAGGCTGGTGGGCAAAAAAAGTAAAGATTCTCATGGCCGGCCCCGCCGCAAGCGGTATGTCGTGCGAAGAACTGACGTTTTGCATTGCGACTGATTTGGTTAAAAAAGGCGAGGGCGGAGGCGATGAGGCCGAAGACATTGTAACGCATGAAGTGCCTCTGGAAAAAATTGAAGGCTGGCTTAAGGCTCAGGAGAAAAAGGGGAAACGGATTGATCCGAAAATTTTCTCCGGGTTATATTTTTTGACTTCCCGCAGGAAGTCATTCCGGACTTGATCCGGAATCCTAGATCCCTGCTTTCGCAGGGATGACAACCCAATGAGTTTTACCGATATGTCTAAAATTGTCATTTATCAAAAGTCGACTTGCACGACTTGCCGGCAGGTTTATGCTGCGTTAAAAGAATCAGGTGTCGACTTTGACGCGGTGAATTATTACACAGATCCGATTCCCAAAATAAAATTGAAAGAGCTTGTAAAAAAAATGGGCATTCCCGCGCGCGGACTTTTCCGCACCAAGGAAGATATTTACAAAAAATTAAAACTGGCCGGGAAGGAAGTTTCCGACGATGAGGCGATTGATTTAATGGTGAAGCATCCCGATTTGATTCAGCGTCCCATCGTAGAAAAGGGAAACAAAGCTATTCTTGCCCGCCCCGCGGAGCGACTTAAGGAAATTCTCCAATAATGTTTGGCTCTGCGCAAAGCGCAACCGCATAAAAAAAGCCCCCGAATTTTTCGGGGGCTTTTTAATTTGCTTTGAGCGAAACGCAGGGTTTGCGTTCAAAGGAAGATTCAAATTTGCTCAGACAGTTGCCTCTGCGGGCAAAACTCGCAAATGTGAATTCTTCCTTTGAATAATCAATCACAAGAGGGGGTGGAGGCAAAAAGCGGAGAAACAAATTTGAGAATGCTTCGTTTCTCGAAGTCTCATTGATTGTATTGGCTCACTTTCTGCTTTAGCACATCAGCGTAGTTTCCTGTCATATCTTTCCTTGGGGGAAGCTTTGGCTTCGCCCAAGGAAAAGAATATTTTTTTCAATTCCGGCTTTGCTGAAATTGAAAAAGCGGAAATGGGAAGCTAGGAGGTAAGGATGAGGCCTGTTGTTGCTAGGCTAACAAGAGGGTTTCGATAGATTTGTGTCACCCACCTTGCTTCTCCGATTTAAGACTCCACCACCCTTTTGCGAGGGTGGGAATAAAAAAAATAAGGTGAAATGCGAGTTCACCGCCATTGGACGGTGCTGTTTGAGCAGATCAACTTATTTTTTTATTCTTAAAGCAACATCTGCATGTTAACTAAAATAAGTTAGCGCCGCGATTGAAGCTTCGAGAGAAGTCTTAAGATTTCAAGATAAAGCCAAATCAAAGTCACCATCAAAGCAAATGCGCCGTACCATTCCATGTATTTAGGTAATCCGCGCTTTGAACCTTCTTCAATAAATCCAAAATCCAAAATCAAATTCAAAGCCGCAATTCCGACCACGAACGCGCTGAATAAAATTCCGAACATACCGTTGGATGTCGAAAGCGGAATGCCGCGCCCGAACATCCCAAGAAGAAAGTCGATCAGGTAAATTCCGAAAATCGAGAACGTTGCGATCACGATGACCGAGCGGAATTTTTCGGTGGGGCGGATAAGGCCGGTGCGATAAGTCACAAGCATCACTGCGGCTGTGATTGCGGTTAAGCAAACGGCTTGCGCCGCAAGGCCAGGATAACGCGCGTCAAAAACACTTGAAATAGTTCCGAGCAAAAGCCCTTCAAGTCCCGCGTAAACGGGCGTGAGATAAGGCGCTGTCGTAGGCTTAAAACTAATGATTAGGGCTAAAACCAAACCGCCGATTGAGCCGCCGATAAGCCAACCACCGGAAGCCGCGGCTGGAACCACACGCCAGGACCAAAACGCGCCCAAAAAAAGAATAGCGAGGCTGATTGCTGTTTTCCAAATTGTTCCATTCAAGGACATGACATCGCCCGAGATAATACCGGTTGATTCGAAAGGCCGCATTGCTGGATTGGATGTGCGCATGGTAGATCTCCTTAAGTTTGATAACGGACTATTTTACAACAAAGCCGGGTTTTATGTAAAATACACGCCCGAAATTAAATTAAAGCTCAAAACTCAAAGTTCAAAGCTAAACATCAGAGATGCTTGAGTTTTCTGATATTTTGGGTTTGAGATTTCTAGTTTTGAGTTCTAACCTTTTACCTTTAAGTTGTTTATGATTGATGTTCAGGCGCTTTCAATGCGCTATGGAAAATTTCAGGCGCTTGAAAATGTGACCTTTCAGGCCCGGACAGGTGAAATTCTCGGGCTGCTCGGCCCCAATGGCGCGGGCAAAACTACATTGATGCGCATTCTCACCACTTATCTGCATCCTTTTTCCGGCACCGCGAAAATCGAAGATGTGGATTTGCTTGAAAACCCGCTTGAAGTTCGCCGCCGTATCGGCTATTTACCGGAAACCGCGCCGCTTTATCAGGATATGCGTGTGGACGCTTATTTAAAATTTGTCGGAGAAGCACGCGGCTTGGACGCGCAAACTTTAAAGGGCCGTTTGGAATGGGTCAGAACCGCCTGCCATTTAAAAAATTATTGGAAACATTTTATCGCCGAACTTTCCAAAGGCACAAAACAGCGCGTGGGCCTGGCGCAGGCGCTTTTGCATGACCCCGAAGTTTTAATTTTGGATGAGCCGACATCAGGGCTGGATCCGATTCAAATTCTTGAAATTCGGTCGTTGATTCAAAGTCTCGCGCATGAAAAGACCATTGTATTTTCAACCCATATTCTGCAGGAAGTCGAAGCGCTCGCAAGCCGCGTCGTGCTTGTCAATCAGGGCCGCGTTGTGGCGCAGGGCACAATCAAAGAATTAGGCGAGGGGCTACCCAATTCGCATCCCGAAAAGCCGTTAAGCCTCGAAGAAATTTTTATCCAATTACTTAAGCCCGTGAGTGCTGTCTGATGACACACCCCGCCTGGTATTCCATATTTAAACGTGAAACCGCGGCCTATTTTGATTCTCCGGTCGCGGCGATCTTTCTTTTAATTTTTTCCGGCCTTGCCGGCGGCTTGTTCATGACTACTTTCTTTCTGGTGAATCAGGCCGAGATGCGTTTTTTCTTTGATCTCCTGCCGTGGCTGCTCAGTATTTTTCTTTCAGCTGTCACAATGCGTGCATGGGCCGAAGACCGGCGCGGCAACACGCTGGAATTACTGCTGACTTTTCCAATGAAAACCGCCGCGCTCGTTATAGGTAAGTTTTTGGCGGCGCTGCTTTTTTATATCGCGGCGCTCGCCACAACTTTTTTTATTCCTGTCATGCTGTTTACGCTCGGAAATCCGGATTTCGGACAAATAGGCGCGGCTTATTTGGGCGCATTCGGTTTGGGCGCTCTTTTTCTCGCGGGCGGTTTTTTTATTTCCGGGTTTTGCCGCGACCAAATTGTCGCGTTTGTGATCACGGTGCTTTTTTGCCTGGGGCTGCATTTGCTCGGCCAAAATATTATCGCGGAGACATTGGATGGCTGGGTAGGAGGGTTTGGGACATGGCTGCGCATGGCATTTGGCGCGGAGCCGCATTATTCTGCTTTTACGCGCGGCGTGATTGATTTCCGGGATATTGTTTTTTTTATTTCGGGAGCATTTCTGCTTTTGATGTTGAACGCGTTTTGGATGGACGGCCGCGCGCGCCGCGGTTTCCCGGCCTTGTTCTTAGCGGTTTGCGCGTTTTGCCTGGGAATTTTTATTTTTCTAAACGCTTCGCTTACAGGCATGTCTTATCGCGCGGATTGGACGGCCGGAAAAATTTATACCATGTCCGACTCAAGCCGGAAGATTCTGAAAAAACTGCAGGCTCCCGCCCTTGTCAGGCTGTACATTTCACCGCGAGATAAAATGCCGACCGCTTTTAAAACTTTCGAACGTGACCTGGTAAATAAACTGGATGAATTGCGTCTGGCTTCCGCCGGAAAACTTAAATATGAAGTGATTCATATGGAAGCTTCTAACGCGGTTGATTCCGAAAATGCCGAAAAGACGGCGGAAGTGCAAGTCACGAAAAAAGGGGTTTATCCTTTTCAGGTGCAGTCGGTCGAATCTGACCAGGTTGAAGTGAAGCTTATTTATGCCGCGATGACTTTGTCGTATCTGGAAAAACCGGAGGATATTATTCCGCAGATTTATCCCACCGATCTTGGCAGCCTCGAGTACAAATTGGTTTCGAAAATCTACAAAATGACTTTCGCAAAATATCCCAAAGTCGCGCTTGTAGCGCCGTATGAAGAAAAAATGATGAATCCCGACACGGCGGCGCTTCTGGCGCAGTTGACCGGCGGAAAAACGCCGGAGTTGTCGCGGGATGATCAGTATGAGATTCTCGAGAAAATCCTTTATTACGAAGGTTATCCCTTTGACCGTATTAATCTTTCCGAAAAACAGCCTTTAACAAATGATTACACGGCGCTTTTTTTGATGGAGCCGAAGTCATTGAGCTCACGCCAAAAATACGAGATCAATCAATTTTTACGGAATGGCGGCTCCGTGTTTATGGCCGTGCAAAATTACGGATTTAATTATGTCCCGGAAGGGCGCAGCATCAGCATCGAAGCCAAGCTGGATCATCCGCAGGTAAACGATTTGCTGTCCGCGTGGGGCTTGGCGGTCAGTGAGAATTTGCTGCTCGATGAAAGCAGCGAAACCGTTTCGGTGGGCGGCGGAATATTTGCCGCGGCGATTCCGGTTAAGCTGCCTTTGCAAATTAGGGTCCCGCCTCAAGGCGTGAATAACAAAATTCATATGATGAAAGATGTGGGCTCGCTTTTTTATCTGTGGGGAAGCGCGCTTCACAAAAGCAAAAATACTCCCGATAGCCTGAACTATACGCCGCTTTTCTTTTCAAGCGGCCTTTCGCATGAAATCGCATTGCCGCCGGCCAATTTTATGCCGGATGATTTAAAATTAGCTTCTCTCCTTGAAAAAGGCCCTTTTCCTTTGGGTATGCTGGTTGAAGGTATTTTTCCGGATGCTTTCGCGGATAAGCCCTTGCCCGCATGGGAAGAGACTCCTGATCCGAAAGCGGCGGAAACAGCCGCTCAAGAACAAACAAAAAAACCGGAAGCCAAGCCTGCCAAATTGGTTTTAGTGGGGGCCGCGAGCATGTTTCAAAATAATTTGATTCGCGGCGGCGGACATTATCATTTTATTATGAACATGCTTGATACGCTGACTTTTGGAGATGATCTGGTAGGAATACGCGCGAAACACATGACCGACCGCACCATGTCTAAAATCACGCGCAGTGAAAAATATATCTGGCGGATTCTAGTAACCTTTTTTGTTCCGCTGATTTTGATTATTTTAAGCGTATACCGTTTGTTTGCTTCCGCGCGCGCAAAGCAAAAATATTTACAAAATTTAAAAGAGTAATAGTTGCGTGTCATTCCCGCGAAGGCGGGAATCCAGTCAGTTTTTTTCTGGATCCCCGCCTTCGCGGGGATGACAATTATAGTAAGCCGATATTATGAAAACAAAACACCTTTATATTTTTGCGGTTATTTTTTTAGCGTTGGCCGCGGTCAACGTTATTCAAAAAATCCATGCCGCAAAAAATCCTTCCGGAGAAGTCCGCCGCGAAGAATGGCAGCCATTTATTTCCGCTGATCAAGCCGCAAAGATTATTTTTTCTCGAGAAGGCCACGCAACAGTGGGTATTGTTAAAGAAGGCAAAGGCTGGAAAGTGGAAACTTTATCCGGTGTCAGCGCGGACAGCCACAAAATGAACGAACTGCTCACACAGCTGAATCAGCTTAAAGCTGAGCTGCGAGCCGAAGGCGAAAGTTTATACGAACGTTTTGGCATTGCTGACAAGCAAGCGTTTCGCATTCAGATTTTAGATTCCGCGGGCGCGGCGATTGTTGATTTTTTGATGGGAGAACACCGCGCGGGCAAGGGCGTTTTTATCCGGCTTTCCGGGAAAACAAAAATTTATTTTACCCCGGATGATCTTCCGGCTATATTCGGCCTTTTCGCGGATTTAGAACAGGCGGGGCCTCCGCCGCTTTTTTTCGCCGACCTGAAATTGATACCGGAAGGATTCGAACAAATTCAGCGTTTTGACGTTACCGAAACGCGCAGCGGAAAGGATAGTTCGCTCGCGGCTCTTGAAAGGCCGTCAATCGAAGCCGGAACGCCGTGGAAATTTGTTTCGGGAGTATGGAAGTTTTCCCCCGGGCATGAAAAGGTTGAAGAGTATTTAGCGCGGCTTTTGAGCGCGCAGGCTGTAAATATCGCAATGAATGTCCCTGCGTTTAAAACCGAAATGGAAATTATGCTGCGCGATATTCGCGGAAAGGTTTTAAGGCTGCAGTTTTCAAAGTCAGGATCGAAGTGGCTGGTAAAACGCGCCCCGGTTGAAAATTTTCAGAGACAGAATATGAACGAGGATCCGGTTTTTGAAGTTTCGGAACTTGTCTTTGATGATTTAAAAACGGAAGACGCCCGGTTTGTTGCGGAAAATCCGCTGCATTTTAACCTCGATGAAGAGAATACGGTCGAACTCATTTATGACGGCAAAACGGAAAGGTTTTCAAAAACTTCCGGCTGGCCGTCCGCGGCGGCGCTTCTGGACGCTGCGTCCCGCTTGGAATTTACGGGTTTAGACAAAGGTGTAACCGCAAAAGATTTGTCCGTGCTGCCTCCCACGCACCGGTTGCGCGTGATGAGAGAAGGGAAAGCGCCGATAGAAATGGGTTTTTATTTAACCAACCCGGATTTAACCGAAATCAAAACCGTCATTTCGGGGCAGGACCCCGTTTTTAAGGTCAGCCGTGCTTTTTTTGATGATATTTTCGTGCCTGCGGCCGCGCCGCCGAAGGAAGAAGAAAACGCCGCGGCGATGAAATATTCCGTTGTATAATTTCTGCTTATGAAACCCTATCTTGATTTATTACAGCACATTTTAGACCATGGCACCAAGAAGTCGGACCGTACCGGCACCGGAACTATCAGCGTTTTCGGATATCAAATGCGTTTAGACCTGGCTCGGGGTTTTCCGATGATGACCACCAAAAAAGTGCATTTGAAATCAGTGATTTATGAACTTTTGTGGTTTCTCAAGGGCGATACGAATGTTCAATATCTGAAAGATAACGGCGTTTCAATCTGGAATGAATGGGCCGATGAAACCGGAAGCCTCGGCCCCGTTTATGGCAAACAATGGCGTTCTTGGGAAACAAAAGACGGCCGCGTCGTGGACCAGATTTCACAGGTGATTGATTTGCTTAAGAAAAGCCCTGACAGCCGCCGTATGATTGTCAGCGCCTGGAACGTGGGCGACCTCGATAAAATGAAATTGATGCCTTGTCACACCATGTTTCAGTTTTATGTCGCGGATGGAAAACTTTCCTGTCAGCTTTATCAGCGCAGTGCTGATGTCTTTCTCGGTGTGCCGTTTAATATCGCAAGCTATGCGCTTCTCACTTTAATGATCGCGCAGGCGGCGGGTTTAAAACCCGGCGATTTTGTGCACACCTTCGGCGATGTACATATTTACTCCAATCACATGGAGCAGGTAAAATTGCAATTATCCCGCGAACCCAAGCCTCTGCCGCAAATGAAACTAAATCCAGCCGTCAAAAATATTTTTGATTTTAAATTCGAAGATTTTACGCTAGAGAACTATGATCCACATCCGCCGATTAAGGCGCCTGTTGCTGTATGACAGAACAATCGAAAATTGGATGCGGGCCGGATCAATTTTTTTCATTTCTTCTAATTTGGATAGGAATCATATCTTTATCCATACTTTGTGCGCCTCAAATGGTGCTGGAACCGTCACTTTGGCTTCCCAGGAATAATGGACTTACTTGGGGATTGGCATGGATTCTATTTGGAGCAGCAGCCTGGTGGGCTTTTCGCGCAAGCAATGATTTCTATTTGTTGGTTGATCAAAAATTATTAGTAAAAAACATTTATGAAACACCTGCAAGACCAGGTCCCAACATGGGGGCATTCGTTTCTCAAAAGGCGGCAAGGTATCAAATCGAGCGAATCAACATCGTTAAAAAAGGATCTTTTTCCTATCACCTTGTTGATGAATATACCGGAAAAAAAATAGCAACACTTCATTGGTTTTATTATTGGCCACACACAATCAAAAAAATTATCAGCAAAATCGAAATGATCCAAAAACATGCCTGATTTTAAAATGCTTCTTGGTCCTTTGCCCCTGGTTTCAAAATTTACCATGTGATGCGACGGCGTAATAAATTCTGAAAAGATGAAAAAATAAAAGAGACTAAATTGAAATCAACCTTTGGAATGTGGAAAAACCACAAAGACAAAAGAGATGTGAAAAAATATTTGGCTAAATTGAGAAAAGGCAGATATGCCTGATCCCAGTCTTCAGTCTTCAGTCGTTGGTCGTCAGTCGGGCCTTTTCCACGTTGTCGCGATGGCGCAAAACAAAGTCATCGGCAAAGACAATAAACTGCCCTGGCATTTTTCTGCCGATCTCAAATTTTTTAAAGCGCTAACAACCGGCCACACGGTGATTATGGGCCGCAAAACTTTCGAGAGTATTGGAAAGCCGCTTCCTAACCGCGAAAACTTTGTGTTGTCCCGGTCTTCTTATAAAACTATCTTGGAAACGTTTTCTAAGTTAAAACCGGAAGAAGCGCAGAAAGTTAAAAATTTTGAATCGATCCGGGATGCGCTTCAGGCCGTAAAGACCGAAAAAGCATTTATTATCGGCGGCGCGGAGATTTATAAGCAAACCATCGATAAAATTGACGGGATTTACCTGACTTTGATCCACCAGGACTATGTAGGGGATGCTTATTATCCGGGCGTTCCGATCGGTTTTAAGGAGATTTCGCGTGAGAAATTAGAAGAAAACCCGCTAATTGAGGTGATCTTTTACCAACGGTGATTACCATCCCACTTCCGGGAAGTGGGATCGGCAAAACCTACTCTTTGCTGTCTCTTGTCTATAGTCAATTGTCTGTTAGAATACCCCTTTCCACTTTGGTTTTAGGACCCTTATTTTATGTTTGAAGACTCCAATTTTGACACAGGGCAGGCGGAACGTCTTTTTCATGATGCTTATGAAAAGCACATGCAAGGGCGCGTGGATGAAGCGATTAAGCTTTATCAGCAGTCGCTTGAAAAATGCCCGACCGCGGAAGCGTATACTTTTTTAGGCTGGGCTTACAGTTTCAGCGGGCGTTTTGAAGACGCCATTGAAGAATGCAAAAAAGCGATCGAAATTGACCCTGATTTTGGAAATCCTTACAACGATATCGGCGCGTATTTAATCGAGTTGGGAAAGTTGGACGAAGCCGTGCCTTATCTTGAACAAGCGGCGGTTGCAAAGCGTTATGACGCGTATTTTTACGCGCATTACAACCTGGGGCGGGTTTGGGAAAAAAAGAGCAATTGGATGCGCGCGCTTTCTTATTACCAGGAAGCGTATCGGCTCAATCCGGACTATACACTCGCGGAAAAAGCGATGATTCGCGTGCGGACAAAACTTAATTAGACAAGAGACATGAGACAAGAGACTACAGACAAAAAAAGGAAAGACAGATTGGTTGATGAGCATTTGTCTCCGGTCTCCGGTCTCCGGTCTCGGGTCAGGCAATCCGGAGGATTGCGATGCTAAAAGATTATCTCGGAATTTTATTTACAATTGTGATCGCGTCGGGATTGGCGGGCGTTTTTCTTTTGCTGGCGACGATATTGGGCCCTAAAAAACCGAATGCGGTTAAAAGCCAGCCTTTTGAAAGCGGCGAGACTCCTTTTGAAAGCCCTGCCGGACGCCACGCGGTAAAATTTTATTTGGCGGGCATGCTTTTTGTTATTTTTGATGTTGAAATTATTTTTCTTTTTCCGTGGGCCGTGATTGCGAAAGAATTAGGCACTCAAGGTTTTGTAGCTATGATGATTTTTCTCGGACTTTTTCTTTTAGGTGATGCGTATGCGTGGAGAAAAGGAGCATTCAATTTTAAGTGAAATAAGCGCACAACTTACGCGACTATAAGAAGCGTAAGTTGTATGCGCGAATTTCATCCCCGCGAAAGCGGGGATCCAGAGAAGAATTATGGATTCCCGCCTACGCGGGAATGACAAGCGGTGTCGGACAGTAGTCCGACCTTTTGAAATATTTGATTTTTAGAATGGATAAAAAAATATGCCGGAAACAGTAGCGCAGGAAAACACGGGGTTTGTGACTTCAAAGCTCGACGAAATGATCGGGTGGGCGCGTAAGTTTTCCATTTTCCAATATCCGTTTGTAACGGCCTGCTGCGGCATGGAATATATGGCCACCGCTTGCGCGCATTATGATGTCGACCGTTTTGGCGCGGGATTACCGCGTTTTTCGCCGCGCCAATCCGACGTGCTTTTTGTGGTCGGCACGATTTCGCATAAGCTTGCGCCGGTGCTGAAAACCATTTACGACCAGATGGCTGACCCGAAATGGGTTGTGGCTTTCGGTGTTTGCACATGCACAGGCGGTTTTTACGATAATTACGCGACCGTGCAGGGAATCGACACGATTATTCCGGTGGATGTTTATATTCCGGGTTGCCCTCCGCGTCCTGAAAATGTGCTCGACGGGTTGATCAAGCTGCAGGAAAAAATGCAGCGCCAAAAACAATGAAGAGAAATGCGGTTGCGTAAAGCGCAGAGCCAAAATGAATCAATTACACCTTAAGCTCAAAGAAAAATTTCCTGACGACGTCCTCGGAACGCATGACCAGCACGGCGATGAAACCATTGTGATCAAACCGTCCACACTTTTAAAAATCGCGCAATTTTTAAAAGACGATTCCGAGTATGACATGGCCTTTTTGATGGATCTGACGGCCGTGGACGGCTTGCGCCTGGGCTGGCATCCGCGTTTTCAAGTGGTGTATCACTTTTATTCTTTGAACAAGAACCACCGTTTGCGCGTAAAAGTTCCCGCGGCGGACGGCGGGTCGGTGCCTTCGCTTACTGGGCTTTGGGATGTCGCCAATTGGTTTGAACGCGAATGCTGGGACCTTTTCGGCGTGAAATTTGAAGGCCATCCGAATTTAACGCGCATCATGATGTACGAAGGATTTGTGGGGCATCCGCTGCGTAAAGATTATCCCATCACGAAACGCCAGCCCCTCATTGGCCCCGGCGCGATCAAACAGGAAACTGCGAATTAAAATGGCTGTCGAAACTTTAAAAAAGCTCCGCAAAGAAAATATGATGCTGAATGTCGGGCCGTCGCACCCGGCGATGCACGGCATTGTGCGCATGATGGTGGAACTCGACGGCGAAACGGTTGTCAACTCCGACGTTGAAATCGGCTTTTTACACCGCTGCTTCGAAAAAGACTCCGAGCAGTTCGGCTATCTGCAAGTTATTCCATATACCGACCGCCTGAATTATGTTTCGCCTTTGATTAACAATGTCGGTTATTGCATGGCGGTTGAAAAACTTTTTGATTTGAAAGTTCCGGAGCGCGCGCAATATATCCGCGTGATTATGTCAGAGCTTTCTCGAGTGACGGACCATCTGACTTGCATCGCGGCGAATTCGATGGAGCTTGGAGCGTTCACGGTTTTTCTTTATATGATTAAACAGCGCGAAGAAATTTATCAGCTCATCGAAGAAGTTACGGGCGCGCGCCTCACGATTTCTTATGCGCGCGTGGGCGGCGTGAAAGGCGACTTACCGGACGGTTTTGAGGCGAAATGCCATGAGGTGATGAAGAGAACGCGCGAAGTGATACGCGAATGCGACCAGCTTTTAACGCATAACCGTATTTTTGTGGATCGCGTCAAAAATATCGGCGTAATTTCAAAAGAAGACGCGATTTCGCACAGCATGACCGGGCCCTTTTTGCGGTCCACCGGCATTGATTTCGATGTGCGCCGCGCGACGCCGTATCTTGTGTATGACCGTTTTGATTTTGAAGTTCCCGTCGGCAGCACCGGCGATTGCCTCGACCGCTATCTTGTGCGTATGGCAGAAATGGAACAGAGCTTTCGCATTGTCGAACAGGCTTATAAACAAATGCCCACCGGCCATGTGCTTGTGAATGAACAAGGCGAAGTGGTCAGTGAAGTTGTTAGGGGCGAAGACATGGTCGACCGCGCGAAAATGGGCAATACCGAAGGTATTGTGACTGAGTCGGCCACATTTGATCCGACCCTCGCGGGCGATCACCGGCAGAACCGCGCCGAAGTCGGGTCCTGCAACAAGCGCGCGGCGATGCCGCCCAAGGAAGAAACCTATTCGAACATTGAAGGGTTGATGAATCATTTTAAAACCGTGATGGTGGGGCATGGAACGCGTCCTCCCGCCGGCGAAGCCTATCAGGCGGTTGAAGGCGCGAACGGCGAATTGGGTTTTTATGTAGTGTCGGACGGAACGGGAACGCCTTATCGCGTGCGTGTACGGCCGCCTTGTTTTACGATTATGTCCGGGCTGCATAAAATTGTTAAGGGCGATACTTTGGCTGATATTGTGGCGAGCTTTGGATCGGTCAATATGATCGGTGGAGAAATGGACCGGTAAACGATTGAAAAAGCCGCATCTGCGGCGTTGCATGCTGCGCACTTTGTGCGGCGTAGGTTTCCACTACTCCGCAGTTGCTCGCATGCGCCTTGCATCTACAGCTTTTTGAATCGTTTAGAGAAAATAAGAGAAAAATATGAGCGAATTGTTTAAAAAAATATTTACGGATGAGGTCTTAAAGAAAACGGACCCGGTTGTGGCGCAGTATGAGACGCGCCGCGCGCCGATGCTCGAGGTATTGCATATTCTGCAGGAGCATTACGGCTATATTTCGCTAGAAACGGAAGAGGCGGTCGCTGAATATTTGAAAGTTTCACCGATGGATGTGCGCGAAGTCATTACTTTTTATACTTTGTATTACACCAAGCCTAAAGCCAAAGTGCGTTTCAATGTCTGCCGCACCTTGACCTGTAATCTCCTGGGCGCGGAAGGGGTCGTGAAATGCCTCGAAAAAAACCTGGGTGTCAAATCCGGCGAAAAAACGGCGGACGGCCGGTTTGAAGTCAAAGAAGTGGAATGCCTGGGTGCCTGCGAAATCGCGCCCATGCTGCAATTGAATGACGACGAATATTTTGGCCGCCTTGATGACAACAAAGTGGCGGAGCTGCTGAGAAAACAAGGCGTAAAAGTTAGAACGTAACGTGGTTGGGCTTAGCCCAGAATTAGAACCAAATAGCATGGAAAAACGTATAAAGAAATTTAAAAATTGGCTGTCATCGCGAGCGAAGCGCGGCGATCTAGATTGCTTCGCCGTTGGCTCGCAATGACAAGGCGCATATGACCGAAAAACTAATCTCTAAATATTTCGTGGAAGGTAAAACATTCTCTCTCGATGAATACGAGAAAGACGGCGGCTATCAGGCTGTCCGCAAAGCGCTGGACATGAAGCGCGAAGATATTATTGAGACGGTCAAAAAATCCAATCTGCGAGGCTTAGGCGGCGCCGGTTTTCCGACGGGTATGAAATGGAGTTTTATTCCTCAGAATTTAGGCAAGCCGGTTTATCTTGTGATTAACGGCGATGAAGGCGAGCCCGGAACGTTTAAAGATAAATATATTCTGCGCCACGCGCCGCATCTTTTCTTGGAAGGCGTCATGATCGCTTCTGTCGCGAATAATGTTCACAAAGCTTATGTTTATATCCGCGGCGAGTATGTGAAGCCGATTCAGATTTTAAAAGGCGCGATTGAAGCCGCCAAAGCCAAAGGCTATCTCGGCGATAAAATTTTCGGCAAAGATTACAAGCTTGAAATTGTCGTGCATCGCGGCGCCGGCGCGTATATTTGCGGCGAAGAAACGGGGCTGCTTGAATCCCTTGAAGGTAAAAAAGGCATGCCGCGTTTAAAGCCGCCCTTTCCGGCGGTAATTGGATTGTTCGGCTGTCCGACTGTAATTAACAATGTTGAAACGGTTTCCTATTTGCCGTTTATTTTGAATCGCGGCGCGGAATGGTTCGCGGGATTGGGTTCCGAAAAAAATGGCGGAATGCGTCTGATTAGTTTAAGCGGACATGTTAAAAATCCCGGAGTTTATGAATTGCCGCTCGGATTTTCCCTGCGAAAATTGATTTATGAAATCGGCGGCGGTATTCCCGGCGATCGAAAACTTAAAGCCGTGGTTCCGGGCGGTTTATCGGCCGCGATTTTGACTCCGGAAGAAATTGATGTCGGTCTAGATTTCGACCAGCTGCGTAATTTAAAAACTATGGCGGGTTCAGCAGGGGTGATCGTCTTTGATGAAACCACCGATATGGTGAAAGCGCTGACCGTGACGATGCGTTTTTACGCGCATGAATCCTGCGGGCAATGTTCGCCCTGCCGCGAAGGCACAGGCTGGATATACCGCATTTTGAAACGCATTCTCGAAGGCAAAGGCCGCCTCGAAGATTTAAATAATATGGCGGATATTTGTGTTTATATGGGCGGAACGACGATTTGCGCTTTAGCGGACGGTGCGGCAATGCCACTGAGAAGTTACCCACAAAAGTTTCGATCTGAGTTTGAAAATTACATAAAAAATGGAATATCGCACTACGAACCACGGGCCATGAGCCACGTTTGATATGGCCACTCTAAGTGGTTCTTGGTTTTTGACGTGGTCCGTGGCTCATGGACCGTGGAACGAGTAAATAAGATTATGGAAACAGCACCACAAAAATTAGTTAAGTTAACGGTGGATGGTAAACCGGTAGAGGTAAAGCCCGGCACGCGCTTAATTGAAGCTGCGCGCATGACCGAACAGGACGTGCCGTACTATTGCTATCATCCCGGCCTTTCGATCGCGGGCAATTGCCGTATGTGCCAGGTTGAAATTGAAGGCATCCCCAAGCTTCAAATCGCTTGTCACATGGAAGCCAAAGAAGGCATGGTCGTGCATACTCAAAATGAAAAAGTCCTCAAAACCCGCCAGCACATGCTCGAATTTTTGCTGATTAATCATCCCGTGGATTGCCCCGTTTGCGATCAGGCCGGCGAATGCTGGCTTCAGGATTATTACATGAAGCACGGCCTTTATAACAGCCGCCTGAATGAAGATAAAATTTCCAAACCGAAAGCGGTCCCGATCGGCCCCAATGTTATGCTCGACGCCGAACGCTGCATTCTTTGCTCACGCTGTGTGCGTTTCGCGGATGAAATTTCAAAAACTCACGAGCTCGGTATTGTGGGCCGCGGCGATCATTCTGAAATTCAGGTTTTTCCGGGCAAGCAGCTTGATAATCCTTATTCCGGAAATGTGGTGGATATTTGCCCAGTGGGCGCGCTGACGGATCGCGACTTCCGTTTTAAAATCCGCGTTTGGTATCTTAAGTCCGGCGATTCGATTTGCAACGGCTGCTCGCGCGGCTGTAACATTCAGGTGCATTACAATCTTGACCGCCCACAGCATGGCGCTGGGCGCGTTAAACGTTTAAAGCCGCGCTACAATCCCGAAGTCAACCAATGGTGGATGTGCGACGAAGGCCGTTACGGTTATAAATTTCACGACGAAAACCGAATTTTAGCCGCGCGCAACCAAGGGCAGCAAGCTTTGGAAAAGCAAGTCGTCGGCGATATTGCCGCAAAATTGAAAGCCGGAAAAAAGACAGCCGTTTTCTTATCTCCGCAAATGAGCAATGAGGAGCTTTATCTTGCGCGTAAGCTTTTTCGCGAGGAACTTAAATTAGCCGATATCGTTTTGGTTTCGCCTAAAGCGGACGGCATGGAAGATGATTTTTTAAGAAAGGCCGACAAAAATCCTAATACCAGGGGCGCGCGGTTACTTTTTCCCTCTGAACCTGTATCGAAAGGCTCTGCGGCTGCGCCGCAACCGCAAACGGCTCAACTCGATGATCAAAAAATGAGTTTACAAAAAGTTTTTGAAAAAACAGAAAAAGGTGAAATTGATAGCTGGATTATTTTCGGACAGGATCTTTTTTCACTTGAAGCTCAAACCAAAAATGTTTTTTCGAAATTAAGCTGGTCGATTTTTATCGGTTCGAATGAGAACGTAACCTCGCAGCGCTCGGCATTTGTGATTCCGTCGGCGACGTATGTCGAAAAAGACGGCACCTTTACTAATTTTGAAGGTAGGGTGCAGTCTTTCGCTAAAATTTTGGAACCGCTCGGAGAAGCCAGTCCCGAAGTACAGATTTTGAATGATTTGGCAGAAGCTTTGGGAATCCATTGGAAGCTCCAGAGTACGGAATCGGTTTATCATGAAATGGCGGCGGGAGAAAAAGCTTTCCCTCAGAAAACGTATATTGAATTAAGCGGGGCCCCTAGCGAAATTCGTGTGCAAGCGGCTCCGACAATTCCGGCCTTACAACAGTACGACAACATACTTTAGAATTATGAACCACGAGCCACGAGCCACGAGCCACGAACTGGTTTTATACGTGGAGCATGGTCCGTGGCCCGTGGAGCGAGCTTTATGGATTATTTAGGTTTAACGATTACATTCGTCTTGGCGCTTATCGTCAACCAAGCGGTGATGATGTTCGCCGCCTTGCATACGTGGATTGAACGTAAACAAAGCGCACTCATGCAGGACCGCATCGGCGCGAACCGCGCACATATTATTTTGCCATGGAAATGGGCGGCGCCGATTAACTGGCTGCTTCGCCCGTTCAACGCGCTCGGACTTTTTCACCCGATCGCGGATGCGATTAAAATGTTCATGAAAGAAGATTTTATTCCGCCTTCCGGAGATAAATTTTTACACACGCTCGCGCCTTTTCTTTCCCTGACCTGCGCTTTCCTGGGTTTCGCGGCGATTCCATTCGGAGATACACTGCATGCTTTTGGCCGCGATATCAATTTACAGGTTGCCTCGGTTAACGTCGGCATTCTTTATGTTTTTTCCGCGGCGTCGCTCGGTGTGTACGGCGTGATTCTGGCCGGTTTTGCTTCTAATAATAATTACGCGTTTTTGGGAAGCTTGCGCGCTACCAGCCAAATGCTTGCCTACGAGCTTGTCCTGGGTTTGACGATTTTGGGCGTGGTGATGATTTATGGTTCGCTTGATCTGCAACAAATCGTGCGGGGACAGGGAGACTATCTGCTGTGGGGTTGGGTTCCAAAATGGGGAATTGTTGTGCAGCCGGTTTCATTTTTTCTTTTCCTCGCGGCGGGCATCGCGGAGACGAAACGCATTCCTTATGACCTTCCCGAAGCTGAATCTGAAATCGTGGGCTATTTCACGGAATATAGCGGTATGAAATTCGGCATGTTCTTTTTTACCGATTATATCGAAACCATTTTAATCGCCGCCTTATCCGTGACTTTATTTCTGGGCGGCTGGCAGGTTCCGTATCTTATGAAAGACGGTTTCCATTTTCCCTGGAATTCTTTTGTATCCGTGCCGGCTTTAGTTGTTACGTTTCTGCAAATCGGCTCTTACGCGTTTAAAGTCGTTTGTGTGTGCTGGCTTTTCATGACTATCCGTTGGACGCTTCCGCGTTTTCGTTATGATCAGTTGATGGGATTGGCATGGAAGGGGATTTTCCCGATAGCCGTAGCTTCCTTCATTATCACTGCCGCTTTTGTCGTTTTTTTCTAAAAACAGCTGAAAAGATCTTATCTGCGTCGTTACAAAGTCGCAATTTTCAGTCAACGTACGTTTCTAGTACGCCTCCTTCGATTGCTCCTTTGCGCCTAGCATTAAGATCTTTTGAGCAGTTCTTACTTTGTTAAAATTCACTCGATGCCATTAAAAATATGAATGCTTTGCGTAATCATAGGCTATTGAAAGCAAAACGACGCGAAGAGTGTAAGTCATTTTGTTTGAAAACTCCCGGGGTTCGGCAAAGCTGATCCCCGGGAGTTGAGAGGGGTTTCTATTTTGACCTCCCAGAGGAGCGCGAAGCGTTTCTAAAAATAAAAAAGCCTGAGAATTTATCCCAGGCTTTGAATCTTTCGGCGCTCCCCCCTATAAATCATACAGAAAATAAGTAGAATCTCCTGGGTCAAAAGGAGGTTCGAAATGGGAAAGCAACGGTTTAAGGAAGAGCAGATTA